>CAZLGZ010000034.1:9434-18379 GCA_964558965.1 uncultured Flavobacteriaceae bacterium | reverse complement strand
TTCCTGAACTCTTTCAAGTTTAACCTGAATATTAGACAACTCTTTGAGCTGGTTTACGGTGGACTCATAAGTACCCGGAAGATTTGGGGAGTTCTTGATGGCTTCATCCAGTAATTCAGAACTCAAAGAATTCGACGGACTGGAGGCGGTAACCATGACCATATCTTTCCAATATTTTTGCAGGTCTTCCTCATTGGGGTCTCCACAAAGAAAATAGCGAAGATTTCTATTCCGCCCATGAGCATACTGCATATTGTTGATCACCTTATGAATGTTTTCTTCGATTTCTTTTTGAACTCCTTCGAAGGTTGCCACTGCAAGTTCGCGTTGTTTTCGCTCCTCACTCTTGTTATTCAATTGTAGGGCAATCAGGATGCCAATGACAACCAAAACAACCTCTCCGAGCGCATAAAGGAGGTAGCGCGAAAATCGTTTTTGATCAAAAAGAGTTTTTCGAATACGTCTAAAAAAACGCAGCATGGCGGTTGATTTTGCACTATAAGTTAAGAAGCCCTTCAAGTTGTTACAACTATTACTAACTTATTCTCCAAACCAATGTGAACGTCTATGTCCAGTACGCCTATCCATTATATTGAACTCTATGCCACGGATTTGGTGAAAACCAAAGCCTTTTACAGCCATCATTTTGGCTGGGAATTCACCGACTATGGGGAGGGCTATACCGCCTTTAGCAAAGCGGGGATTGATGGGGGATTTGAACTTGTCGATACGCCGAGGGCTAAGGGCGTATTGGTGGTTTTATACCATCCCGATCTCGAGCAAATTCACGATCAATTGGTCGCGGCGGGAACCCGAATTACAGTCGATATATTTTCCTTCCCCGGAGGGCGTCGCTTTCATTTTGAAGACCCCTGCGGGAATGAATTGGCCATTTGGTCCGAATAAAAACAGAAGAGATGAGTGAACTGAACAGAAGAGATTTTCTCAAGAAAACGAGCTTGGCTTCTGCGGCCATTGGGTCTGCTGCCTTGTTCCCAGAATATCTGCGAGGACAAGAAAGTCGCCCCGCAATGGCGAAGTATATGGGGGATTATGCTGCACCTAAACTCGACAATGTTCGGGCAGCCTTTATTGGCGTAGGAGCTCGAGGCGGCTATCACCTGAAGTTTTTAGCTGCACTTCCCGGGACCGAAGTCGTCGCCATTAGCGACTTGTACGAGGATCTGGTCAAAGAAAAAGAACAGTGGGTTCGGGAGGTGGCTCCCGAGAACCGTCACACCAATATCAAACTGTATTGGGGCGCTGAAGACCGGTGGAAAACCATGCTGGATGAGGTCAAACCGGACGTGGTCTTTATCGCAACCAATTGGCACAACCACGCCCCGATGGCTATTGAAGCCATGAAGAAGGGAGCCCATGCCATGGTCGAAGTACCCATGGCGGTAAGTTTACAAGAAATGTGGGACATTGTCGATACGAGCGAACAGACCCGAAAGCACTGTATGATGATGGAGAACGTCAACTACAGTCGCGATGAACTGATGTTTTTGAACATGTGCCGACAGGGCGTGATAGGCGAAATTCTGCATGGAGAGGCCGCTTACATCCATGAACTCCGATGGCAAATGGAGGAACAAGAAAGAGGAACGGGCTCTTGGCGAACCCATCATTACGCTAAGCGGAATGGCAACTTGTATCCGACCCACGGTTTGGGACCAGTCGCCCAATACATGAACCTGGGACGGGGAGATGATATGTTTGAGCACTTGGTCTCTTATTCCACTCCGGCTTTGGGCCGACAAGACTACGCTAAGAAGAACTACCCAGCCGATCACAAATGGAATGATTTGGATTTTAAGGGCGGGGATTTGAATACCTCCATTATCAAAACCAGGCTCGGACGAACGGTCATGGTGCAATGGGACGAAACTAGTCCCCGTCCCTATTCTCGTTTAAATCTGGTTCAAGGCACCAAGGGAACACTGGCTGGTTTTCCGACCCGGGTAGCCTTGGAGGGCGGGGTCGAAGGCCTGACCAAAGACCATCACCGCTGGGTCCAAGGAGAACAGCTAGAAGCCCTCTATGAAAAGTACGATCACCCCTTGTATAAACGCTTAAATCAAGCTGCCAAAGGGAGTGGACATGGCGGAATGGATGGGATCATGGTCTACCGGATCGTAGAGTGTTTACAAAAGGGATTGCCCCTGGATCAAAATGTTTATGAAGGGTGCTTGTGGAGTGCAGTTGCACCTCTTAGTGAGCGTTCTGTTGCCCAAGGAGGCTATCCGCAGCCCTTCCCGGACTTTACACGTGGAGAATGGAAAAGTACCAAGCCCTTAGCGATTATTAGTTAAGTATGATCAGTCTTCGCGTACCTGGACGGATTTGTTTTTACGGAGATCACCAGGATTACCTGGACATGCCGGTTATTGCAGGGGCAATAAATCGATATCTGTTTCTGGAGGCGAAACCGCATCAGGACAAGTCTTTTATGTTGGAACTGGAAGATTTGCAAGAGGAAAGGCGTATAGGCTTACCTGTGGGGGACTCCGAAATTGAAAAGGGAGACTTTTATCTTTCGGCGATTCGTATACTCGAGCAGAATGGCTTCGAGTTCAATCAGGGGTATTCGGTTCGTATTCGCAGTGACATACCGATGAATGCGGGCCTCTCGAGCTCTTCGGCCTTGGTGGTTGCCTGGGTTCGATTCCTGGTTGCCACCCAAAAGAACAGGGTGGTTAGCGATGCGCAAATCGGCCACTGGGCTTACCAAGCGGAGGTGCCTTTCTTTGGCTTTCCAGGAGGGTTGATGGATCAATACACCATCGCCCAACAAGGTCTACTCTTTATTGACACCAAGGCCCAAACCACCAATGCTCTTCCCGCTCGTTTTGAAGCCTTTGTTGTGGCGGAATCGGGATTGCCAAAACAAACCAACACCATACTAAAAAACGCACGAAACTATCAGGAACGAGCTATCGCACAGGTGCGAGAAGTACATCCGGAATTTGATTTATCGCACTCTGTTCCCGAGGATGCTGAAGGCTACCTTCCACTAGTAGACGAAGAGTACAAAAAGCATTGGATCGCTGCGGTAAAGAATTATCATATTACCCTGGCAGCGCAAGAGCAGCTAGAAAAAGAATTCCCCGATCACCATCAGCTCGGAGAATTGATGAACGCTCACCAAGACCTGCTTGAAAATAACATTAAGAACACCCCTGAAGCCATGCGGGTCATGATGGCTGCTGCCCGAAATACGGGAGCTTATGGAGCTAAAATTGTGGGCTCTGGAGGGGGAGGATCCATGGTCGCTATGGTGCCGGCAAAACAGAAAGAGGAGGTGGTCAAAGCCTTTCTGAAGGCCGGGGCGCAGGCTGCTTATGTTGTTGAATTAAGCTATCCGGAAGTATGAAAACTGCATCTCTTTTAGTAATGGTTGGCGGGGCCTCTTCCCGAATGAAGAAGAGTCTCGATAGGGTAAACTTAAATCCTGAGATCAGGTCTTTAGCTGCGGCTGTTCATAAAAGTTTAGTACCTGTAGACACCAAAGGGAATCCACTTCTTTACTTCCTCTTACGCAATGCCCACCGTGCCGGTATTCGAGAGGTGTTTTTAATTACTTCCCCGGAGAATAAGGCGTTTACATCCTTTGTTAGTGAGCTCAAAAAGACTTCTTGGGGGACAGAAATGAGGATTGAATTAGCCGTTCAATACCCGCCTGAACAAGGCGTAAAACCCTTAGGGACCGCTGACGCCGTCTTTCAGTGTCTGGAGCAATTTCCGCAATTGAAAAAAAGCCGCTTTCTGGTGTGCAATGGAGACAATGTCTACTCAAAAGAGGCTTTTAGAGATCTTTATTCACAAGGTGAATTTCGGCATTCCCTGATTGCTTATCACGGTAAATCACTGGGACACCCACTCGAAAAAATTCTGCGGTTTTCACTGCTTGATTTTGATCAGAATCACGCCCTGATATCCATCATAGAGAAACCAGATGAGGAGGAGCTTTCGGCTTATAAATCCCGTCATACTTCGCTCTGGGTCAGTATGAATATTTTTCAGTTCGAGGGAGAAGAGATTTATCCGTTTTTAAGGGATTGCCCGATAGATCCAATCCGCAATGAGAAGGAGTTGCCCACCGCGGTGAGCCAACTGATTGCTGATAAACCAGGAAGTGTAGTCTGTATGGAACGATCCGAAAAAGTTCCTGACCTCACTTCAGCACAAGACCTGGATTCACTTTCTGCTCAGCTCCAATAATTTCCGCTTCACATCCGCTTTTTTCCCCTTGACTCCATTTGAGCAGTGATGACCTGCAATTTTATCTAAATTGCCCTCAAATGCCTGACCTTTTAAATGCATTGGCTATGAACAAGAAATGGACTTTTTTGCCCCTGATACTGATGGTTCTTCTCGGTCTGGGATGCTCCCCTTCTGAAACGGGCGGAGGAGAGAATCCTCCGGAAGAACCCATCACCTCCGTCGCCGATATTGATGGTAATGTGTATGGGGTGGTACAAATTGGGAACCAACTCTGGACCACCGAAAACCTCAAGGTCACCCAATTGAATGATGGGACTCCTTTGACTTTTTTTGATTTTACCCCAGACGACGATGATTGGTTTTTTAACGGTGCGACAACGCCTATGTACACCTGGGCCTTCACGGGTGATTTGGGCAACTTCTATCCGGAGGAACTGCCTCAGGATTTTTATGGAGCCCTCTACAGCTCTGCAGCCATTGAAAGTGGAAAGTTAGCTCCTGAAGGCTGGCGGGTAGCCACCGTTGTGGATTATCAGGCCTTACAGCAGTTTCTGAACAGTGAAACCCAAGGCCAGGTGGCCGATGCCCTTCGCTCAGCCAACGGTTGGTTCGGAACAAACGGGACCGATGCCTACCGCATGAATATTCTTCCTAATGGATACTGCACCACAACAGGAAGTGCGACGGGTGCCCAAGCCATCGCAACCCTCGGTACATCCAATTTAGTCGGGCAAGACCGGACCATGATCAACCTGTCTCCGGATGAAGAAGAACTGGTTTTTACTCTGACGGATCAGCGCTTTGGTTCGGCGATCAGACTGGTTAAAGAGTAATTGGTGCTCTAAGGGGTGGTAACACTTTAGGCAGGAATTCGTCCTTTTAGAAACAGGATGTTTATTCCTGTTGTAACCAACCAGTCTTTATGATGTCATCAATT
The DNA here is from genome assembly GCA_964558965.1 of uncultured Flavobacteriaceae bacterium. Classification (GTDB taxonomy): domain Bacteria; phylum Bacteroidota; class Bacteroidia; order Flavobacteriales; family Flavobacteriaceae; genus Aureicoccus. The sequence continues at coordinate 13,215 of CAZLGZ010000034.1, read as the reverse complement.
TTCAAAAACCCTTCGGAAGCTCGCCTCAGAGCCGGATGGAGAATCCTCCTCTTTATCATTCTCTTCTGGGTATTTTCCAGCACTGTATTTTTTATTAAGCCCTTGTTTGGCGATATAACCAAATCCGAGTTTCTTTCGGGCTATAGCTTGTTGATTGTGTTCAACCTTTCGATTGCGGCTTCTATTGCGGTGCCCATTGCGCGAAAGAAGTGGGATAAGAGAAGTCTATTATCCTTGGGATTGAAATTCGATCGAAAAGCCCTGGGGGATTTGCTCTATGGCTTTTTGCTCAGTGGATTATCTGCCGGACTTTTTCTCTGGTTGGTCGTGGAGTTAGGGTATGTAGAATACAAAGGAATATCGATGGTCTCCTGGGAAGAGGCGATGCCTTCAGGTAGTGCGTATTTGGATTGGATTAAGGTGTTTTCTATAGTCTCCATGTCTCTGTTTTTATTAGAAACGATTCTGGTGGGCTATTGGGAAGAATTGGTTTTTAGAGGTTATTTGTTCCGAAACTTCATTGATGGAATGGGATTGGTGATCGCCGTTGTTTTTTCCTGTGTTATTTACGGTTTGGTGCACAGCGCCAACCCAAATGCGACGCTGGTCTCAACGGGGATCATCGTCCTGTTTGGATTTATGAGGCTTTACGGAGTGCTTCTCACAAAAATGCTGTGGTTGTCAATGGGAATGCACATCGGCTGGAACTTTTTTCAAGGTCCTATTTTTGGCTTTGCTGCCAGCGGCCACGAATCAGCCACCTTGGTACAACTCAAAATCCTTGGCCCGGATTGGTTGAGTGGGGGCGCTTTCGGTCCTGAGGGGAGCGTATTGATCATTCCTATTCTCCTTTTGAACATGTTGCTGATGTATTTGTGGAGCCGTTTTACCAGAAGAGGACTCGATCCAAATTAATATCTTGTCGGTGACAATCTTACTGCATTGAGATCACCGAAGTCCTTGATAGGGTCCTGTTTTTTACTGTTGTTGTTCGTTCATTCTACTTTGATCGGACAAGGCCAGAAGTATGTTCTGGATACCCAGTATCCTGTCCATGATCTCAATTCCATTCTTGAGGTTTATATGGATTCTGAGCAGGCCTTCACCCCCAAGGATGTTTTGGGTATTAACAGTGCTGAGGCGCTTCAAAGTGAGGTTCTTGAAGGATATCTGGATGTCGGAAAGGTTTACTGGGGGATAATGCACTTCAAGACGAAACAGGACCTCAAGGGTTGGACCTTGCATTTTGAGGATAAAATGATTGGTCCTCCTGCCTGGACAAAAAGCAATGGGCGTGTCGATGTCTATGCCTATTCGGGCAATACTCAGATTTTTCACCACAAAACAGGCGTAGAGTACTCGCAAGAAGAAAGAGCTTATAAGGACAATTGGATCTACAATGCTGTGCCTCTTGATCAATTGCCACAAAATTCAGAGGTAACATTGGTCATTCGAGCTCAAGGTAATTCCATTGGATATCCGGCCTATTTCAATTTAAGTGCCAGGAGTCCCAATCAGGCTTATTACCATAAATTCAATCAATTCCATAGTGGTTTTAACCTCTTCTTATTCGGGGTTACTTTTATTATTTTCCTCTATCACCTCCTTCAATTTCTCTATCTCAAAGAATCTATCTACGGCTGGTTTACCCTTTGGTTATTCTTTTGTGCCATCACCCAGGCAATGACCAATGGTTTTCTTCTGGATTTTCCGTCTCGAGGGCGTTACCTGGTTTATCTTCTATTTTCACACGGTATATTTTACACCTTTTGGTTCTTCGGGCGCTCCTTCATAGGGTCTAAGCAGAAATTCCCCCGACTCGATAAGGTCATCATGGGCTTGGCTTTCTTTATGCTCTTTGAAAATGTGATCTTGGCCCTCTATGTGCTGATCGCTGATCCTCAGACTTCTTTTACTGGGGTAGGAAAGCACTATGTCATCATGAATGCCTATACCATTGTCAGTCTTGTGGTCTCCATTATCCTCATCACTAAAAAAGACCAGTTTGCGCGCTACTTTGGGATAGGATCTGTCGTAGCAAGTATCGCCTTGATATTTGGAACACTCTGGTCTTTGGCAATAATGGCCCCGCCTTTTAATCTCGATCCCTACGCGACCGGGATATTTCTTCAAATAATCATTTATTCTTTTGGGATTGCCTATCAGAGGCAGATGACCAACAAAGCTTACCTGGAGGATCGTTTAACGGCAGAACGCTCCAGGGCTGAAGTCATACGGATGAAGGATTTGGATAACCTCAAAAGTCGCTTTTTTACCAATATCAGTCATGAGTTCAGAACACCATTGACCCTCATACAAGGCCCGTTAAAGCAAATGAAAGCCAAAGGAGATCAGGTGGTGATTAATCAAAGGGATTATAATATTGTCAGGAGAAATACAGATCGACTTCAAAATCTAGTTGAAGAACTTCTAGAGCTCTCCAGTCTGGAGAGCGGCGAAATACAACTGATCCTTACCGAAGAGGAAATTAATAGTTGGTTAAAGAATTTGCTCTATTCTTTTGAGAGTTTGGCCGAGAGTTCATCCATTGATTATGAGGTAAAAGTGGAATCGCCGATTAGGCAGATGTATTTTGATAAGCAAAAACTAGAAAAGGTGATTACCAATCTGGTTTCTAATGCGTTAAAATATACACCTCAGGGAGGGAAGGTTGTTGCCCATGCCTCGGTTATAAATAACAGTCTTGATTTTAAGGTATCTGATACCGGCAAAGGAATTCCTGAAAATGAGCTCCCCCATGTTTTTGATCGCTTCTTTCGGGTTGAAGGTTCTGAGCAGAAAGGTTCGGGTATTGGTCTGGCCATTGTTAAGGAACTTGTAGGGGTTTTACAAGGAGAACTCAGGGTGTCCAGTACCGTAGGAGAAGGAAGTCAGTTCTCACTGCTGATTCCTTTACGGGATGCCGCCTTGGCATCTTCGACCGAGGCACTGCCAACAAAGGGAAATAATAGGAAAACAGAAATACCTCATGAAGAAATAGTTCGATCCAATCATCATAAAGAAAGCGTCTTGCTTGTCGAAGATAATGCCGACTTAAGAACATACATTCAGGGGATTTTAGCCAATCAATACAAGGTCTTTGTAGCACATGACGGGGAAGAAGGAATACGACTTGCCTTAGACAAGATCCCTGATCTTATTGTAAGTGATGTCATGATGCCCAAGCGAAATGGATTTGAGCTTTGCGACACTTTAAAACAAAACAAGTTGACCAGCCATATCCCTTTGATTTTACTAACTGCCAAAGCGGGCCAGGAAAGTAAAATAAGTGGTCTGACTCAGGGAGCGGATGTCTATTTGACCAAACCCTTTGACGCAGAAGAGTTGATGCTACGGATCAGGAATCTGATGGGTTTAAGGGAAAAAATTTGGCAGAAACTCAAAGATACAGATGGCTTGCTGGTCGAGGATTTACCTTTTAATGCACTCGACAATGATTTTCTAAAAAAGGTTTTTAATCGTATCAATGATCGACTTGATGATTCGGAATTTTCGGTAAATCTTCTCGCCCAGGAAGTAGGTTTCAGTAGAGCCCAACTTCACCGTAAAATCAAATCTTTGCTCGATAAGACCCCCGTAGAGTTAATTGCTGAGGTACGTCTCAATAAGGCCTATCAACTTCTGGAAAAAAAGACGGCAACGGTATCCGAAGTTGCCTACTCAGTTGGGTACTCTAATCTTTCCTATTTCTCAAAAAGCTTTAAAAATAAGTTCGGCAAAGCGCCGAGCGAGGTTCTTAAGTAGCTGTTGTATAATATGT
>CAZLGZ010000034.1:0-9334 GCA_964558965.1 uncultured Flavobacteriaceae bacterium | reverse complement strand
AATAAGTTCGGCAAAGCGCCGAGCGAGGTTCTTAAGTAGCTGTTGTATAATATGTTGCAATCAATGATACAAAAGTGTTAGTGATTGCGACCAGGGTGTTAAAGCACTCTAGGGATTCTTTTGACTTTTGAATTGCAAATGCATAGACAAGCAATCCAAAGTTTAATTGTAAAGAATCCTATCATGAAAAAATTATCATTTAAAAACAGTGGTTTAGCCTTAGTGTTGTTACTTCTAACTGGGAGTGCACAACAATCGTGTACACAGGAGAATCTCGATGAAAGCGTGCTCCTCACAGCCGAAGCGAAGGGGCGTAACTCTAATTTAAAATCCGAGTTACAGTTGGTTAAAAAGCACACCGCTCGATTCAACAGTTTTGATCAAGCGGCTAAAGAAGGCTATGCAGATCCTCTACCCTTTAATCCGTCTCCTTATATCCCCAATATGGGTTTCCACTACATCAATGTGGGGAAGATAGACGCCACCTTTGAGATGACGGAGCCTGAGATTCTCCTTTATGTTCCTAATGAAGATGGAGAATTGAAATTAGTAGGAATTGAATATGCTGTTCCCATGGCCCTTTCTCCTGAAGCTCCAGAAGGATTCAGTGGGGACGAAGATGAGTGGGAGGCGAACCCAAATGTGGCGGGGGGTTCCTGGACATTGCATGTATGGTTGTATAAAGACAATCCCAACGGCATTTTTGCTCCACACAACCCGAATGTACCTGTTTCAAATCCAGCCGGGAATTAATTCAGAGGGCGATGAAGTATACTTTAGCAATAATCCTCTTGGCCGGTCTTTTCTGTTCTTGCCAGAACGGAGTCCAGCAAGAAACGTCAACTCTTGATAATTCATTTCCCAGCGAAATGGAAATGATTCAGAGAGGTGAATATATGGTCGATGTATTAGGTTGTGCAGATTGTCATACACCTAAGAAGATGGGGCCGAATGGGCCAGAGCTCGATAGGAGTAAATACCTGATGGGCTATGATAGTTCGCAAGAGTTACCTCCGGTTCCCGAGAATGTTCCTTTGGGACCTTGGGTCCTTTTTAAAGGTGACCTCACGGCTGCCGTTGGTCCTTGGGGAACCAGTTTTGCCGCCAATCTTACACCTCACGAAACGGGTATTGGCAATTGGTCGCTGGATCAATTCAAAAGGGCGATTCGTGAAGCTAAATTCAAAGGACTTGAGAATAGCCGTCCAATAATGCCTCCGATGCCGCGTCATTATGCTTATTTAACTGATCAAGATATCGAAGCGGTTTACAGTTACTTGCAATCTTTAGAGCCGATCGATAATGTAGTGCCCCCTTATCGGCCTCCAGCTAAACCATAGTGTGTTGTCCTCACCCAATTGTTAACCTGAGAAGTCAGAGCTCTGCTTTGGCTTCTTTTTTGTTCTTAGTATGAAAGTGTTCAGAAATTACAGAGCCAGGTTCATCCTTAAAGGAAGAATCAAGAAGTATTTACAGTATGCCTTAGGGGAGATTGTTCTGGTGGTGATCGGTATACTGATCGCTGTTCAAATTAATCAGAATGTGCAGCTGCAAAAAAGTGAAAAGGCAGAGATCGAAAACTACAAATTGATCATTGCGGATTTAAAAGGAGATTTAGAACTCTTTCAGGACTATCAAAAAAGAGGTGCTATTATGCTGGATGCCTATTATCAAATGAACAGCATAGCCGATGAAAAGGCTAACTTTAAAGGGGTACTACCTGATTTTATTGTAATGAATATTGAGTTTAATCCGGTAACTCAGGAGAATCATCAATCGAATATTGAGAAGATGAATGATCGCAAAATTCGCGAGCAACTTGTGAATTATTTTCGTCAATTGGATCGGGTCAGGCAAGCGCGCAACGAACTCAATAAGTACCTAGAAGAAGAGAGTCGCCCCTTTTTTTTAAAACAACAGAACATTTTTAAGAACGAGGAAGTATTTAATCCAACCGATAAGGGATTTCCTCCTGCCCGGCGCAAATCGGTGATTGACACCTTGAAGCTGAAAGAAGCTATGAAGGAACCCCTTTTTAAGCCGATCCTCTCGGCTCAAAGAATGTCATTGGGTTTTTTCTTGCACAGTCTGGAATACTCAATCGCCGAAAACCAATTGCTTATTTCCTTTTTAGAGTCACAGCTGGAGGACTAATTCGCGAACAGATTTCCTATTTTTAAGTCAAGCTTATGGAGAATCTACAGGAAATACTGAATTGCAATCCCACTGCGGTGACTCAAAGCGTGAAAAAAGGAGAAATCCTCCAACATGCCGATGAGCAAAACATCACTGCTTTTTATGTCAAAAGCGGTCTCTTAAGGAGTTATTTGATCGACAGTAAAGGGAAGGAGCACGTCTATATGTTCGCTCCGGAAGGCTGGGTGATTGGCGATATCGAAGCCATGGAATTCGAGCAGCCGGCTCAGCTTTTTATTGACTGCCTGGAAGATTCAGAAGTAATTGCTTTTAAGAACAACGAGCTCTTTCACCTCGACCTGGACAAAGAGAACCTGGCAGCAAGCGGTCAATTGCTCTACCGCAGAATCGGTCGTCTGCAAAGGCGGGTGCTCATGCTCATGGGTGCACCGATCATTGACCGGTACCAGTACTTTTTAAAGACCTATCCGGACCTACCAAACCGTGTACCCCAGCACATGATCGCCTCCTTTTTAGGGGTGATGCCGCAGACCCTGAGTACGGTTCGGGCCAAACTCGCCAAAGCCAAATAGGGATTTCTTCATCTAGATGAATGCACAGCAAAGCGCTGTGGAGGAATTTTGTGGTGTAAATCACTAAAATTCTATTGCAATGACAAATCTAGAAAGAGCACAAGACCTGTATAACCAAGTAGGACAAGGCGATATTTTGGGAGCCTTTGACCAGTATTATGCCGACGGGGTAGTGATGGAAGAACCTCGTGGAGTGCGCAAAGGAAAGGCGGAGTGCCGCGTTTACGAAGAGCAGTTTGTGTCCAGCGTGGAAGCCTTCCACGGAATGGAACTCAAGTCCATCGCAGAAGATGCCGCCACCGAAAAAGTTTTTATTGAAGTTACCATGGATGTTACCTTTAAGGGAGGAGATCGTGTCAATATGGAACAGGTCGCTGTACAGCAGTGGAACAACGGACAGATCGTCCACGAAAGATTTTACTACGACAACCAAGGATAAACCCTTTGCTTATGGAAACCACAAAAAGAAATCACGATTGGCCCGTTTTGGATTTTGCCCGAATACAACCAACGATGGAAAGCCTTCATCAGTGGTTGCAAATTGTGGGAAAGATTCGCCTGCGCACCATGCCTTGGCAAAATCACTCCTGGCATACGGCCCTCTACGTTTCGCCCAGAGGGTTTTCTACCAACGGGATTCCTTACGGAGAAGAAGTCTTTCAGATCGATTTTGATTTTAAAAAGCATCAATTGCTGATTCAGTGTTCCCACCGCGAACCGATTGGTTTTGCTTTAGAGCCTATGACGGTCGCCCGCTTTCATCAACTTCTGTTCGAAAAGTTAGAAGAGTTGGGTATTAAAGTGAAGATTCACGGGAGCCCGAACGAAATGGAACCGGCGATCCCGTTCAAAGAAAACACCGTCAACAAGGCCTACGACCCGGAGGCGGCTCGTGATCTCTGGCAGGCCATGTTGAAGTCGAGCAATGTGTTCCAGGAGTTTCGATCAGAATTTATCGGAAAATGCAGCCCCGTTCACTTGTTTTGGGGAGCCTTTGATTTGGCAGTGACCCGCTTCTCTGGTAAAGGAGCTCCTCTGCATCAAGGTGGAATGCCCAATATGCCACTGGATGTCATGCAGGAGGCCTACTCTCGTGAAGTGAGCAGTGCAGGTTTTTGGCCGGGTTCTTCGGACTTTCCTTTTCCGGCTTTTTATGCCTACGCTTACCCGAGTCATGAGGACTTCGGAAAGCAAGCGGTAGAACCCAAGGAAGCTTTTTACAGTGAAGACATGGGTGAATTCTTCCTGAAGTACGAAGATGTGCAGCAGTCTGACGATCCTCGTGGGATGCTGATGTCCTTTCTGCAGACAACCTATGAGGCCGCAGCCAATACCTCCAAATGGGACCGGGAGCACCTCGAGAGTCCCGCGAAGCAATAATTAAAAACCCGCTTGATTCAAGCGGGTTTTATTTTAGGCGGTTGTTTCTTCTTTCAGGACCAAGGCCTTCCCAAAAAGCTTGTTTCCCCAATTTTTCCAGCGGTAACGCAAGGCGAAAATCCCCAATAAGACGACAAACATCCCTCCGAGGAAAAGGAGCATTCCTCCGAGTTCAGGTTCTGCTGAACTCACGTAGAGGGCATCGGTTTGCAGGGCCGACCAATCGGTGGTGACCATCAGGGCAATAGTCATGTTGTTGGCCGCGTGGAAGCCTAAGGCCAGCTCCAAGCCTTCATCCATCAGGGTCATGATCCCCATCAGGAATCCAAGTCCGATGTATACGGTTAGAACGGCGTAGCCAATTTTCTGGATCTCGGGATTGAATATGTGCATCAGTCCAAAGAGAGATGAGGTAATTACCAGAGACCAAAACCTCGAATTGGTCGCCACTCCGAGACCTTGCAAAAGGTATCCCCGAAAGAAGTACTCTTCGAAACTGGTCTGTAAAGGCAGCATCAACAGGACGATGGCCGCCAGGATGATAAAGGCTTCTTTATTGAAATTCCATTGGTAGCTGTCGGGTTCCATCATCACTCCGGCATAAAGGAATCCGCCGATAAAGAGGATGGTCACAAAGAAGGAGAAAAAGATGCGCCCCCAATCGATTTTTTCGCGACTGGTGGTCAGGGATCGAATGCTTTGTTTGTGTACGAATTTCACATAGAGAAAGAGTCCAATCAGCCCCAAAACAAAAGAACTCAACATAACAGACAAAAAGAGATTGGCTCCGAGTAGATCAGCTAATCCGGCGGGTGTCGCATTGAGGCTGCTCAAATCGGTAGTCTTGCTGACCATGGCAATGATCAAAGGGATACTTCCGAGTCCTTGCCAGAAGAAAACAACCACAATAAGGCCAATGATGTATTTCCAAAGGTTGGGTTTTTGCGGGAGGGCGTTTTGAATAAACATGTTAGAGGGTTTTGTTATTACGAAGATAGGGAGGCCTTCTGGACAGACCTTTGCTATTATGATTAGCGGTCAAATAGACTGCCTGAGTGAACTCTAGATGCCACTAAATGGCACTGGAGCTAGATTCCTTACTTTTAAAGTGCTTCAAAACAAAGAGATATGTATAGATCGGTGCTTACTTTGTTTTCATTTCTTCTGGTAGTTTCTTGCAAAGAGACTAAGAATGAGGAATTGGCCTTGGAATGGGCTCAACAAAACGCAATCCCTCTTCGTACCGCAGATCCCTCTGCAGATTATGATGATTTGGCAGTGCTTAATGATGTAGTTGGTAACGCTCGAATTGTGGGTTTAGGAGAGCCGACCCATGGGAACCGAGAGGTATTTCAAATGAAGCACCGTGTAATAAAATACCTCATTCAGGAAAAAGGCTTTCGAGTCTTTGCCTTAGAATGCCCTTTTGGGGAAGCAATGGATGTTAATCGCTACATACAGGGAGGAGAAGGAACAGCAGAGCAGGCCCTGGCTGGTATCTATTACTGGGCCTGGGATACTCAGGAAATGGCGGAACTTCTTCGTTGGATGAGGGCCTATAATGCGAATTCTCAGAATCAAAAGAAGGTCCGGTTTTACGGAATTGATCCACAGGATCCGGAACGAGCGGCAACCGCTCTTTTTGATTATTTGGGGAGAGTGGATTCTGCTTTCGGTAAATCCATTGAATCTGAATTGGGATCCATGGGTGCTGCTTTTACCAACCCGGAGCTTTTAGGAAGAAGGCAGTATATACCCACTGAGTGGGACTCAACAGCCTTGAGAAAGGTTCAAGGCTTATTTGATGTTTTAAAAGAGAATAAAGTCGAGTATGTTTCCAAATCCTCAGAGCAAACCTACGATTTGAATTGGCGCTTCGCCAAACAATTGGAGTATTATGTTCTTTCAAATATTAATGACGGAGAAAACTACGCTGAGGTGCGGGATCGCGGACAGTTCGAAAACGCCGATTGGATTTTAGATGCCGAGGGACCAGAATCCAAAATGATCATATGGGAGCATAATTGTCATTTGACCAAAACAGATCCTTTTGATGTTGGGGTGATTGGGGTTCACCTAGCCAAAAAATACAAAGAGGAGTACAAGATGATTGGGATGGTCTTTAACAGTGGAAGTTTTCGGGCGATTGATTTACGAGAGCCGTCTGAAGGAATGAACGATTTTACCGTGAGAGATTCGAAAGAGGGGACCGCTGAACATCTTTTAAAAGAAGTTGGGAATCCTTTATTCCTGCTGAATTTAAATAGTTTACCAAAAGAAGGCCCTGTGCATGATTGGTTTAATGAGGTGAGAGGAATAAGACATAGTGGAGGAGGGTATGATCCCAAGGCTCCGGAAAACTATTATTGGAACTATAGCCTGTCTCAATCCTTTGATGCGCTCATTTATTTTGAATCGACTACTGCAGTTAAGGTGAATGACCCAGGAGATATTGAAGTCATGTGGCCCTTAAATGTGAAAGCGGAGAAGCCGAAGAACCTAGGCTTGGAAACTTGGAATGATCAAAATCAGCCATCTGACTGGTTTTTTTGGTCCAAGTTCACAAGAATGGGAGCAAAAGTGACAGCGGATGTGGATGCTTACAAGGGCGATTACTCTGCGCTATTGCAAGGTCCTAGAGGTCCACAGTTTGGTGAATTTGCCTATAGTGTAAGACAGTATATTGACGCATCTTCATATTTGAAGAAAAGATTGAGAATACGTTTTGCGGCAAAAGTAGAGGCAAATGAAGAAGCATTCTTTCGAGTTTCCATCGACCCGGATCCCTTAAAAAGTGCTCATTTGGGTTTAGCCCCACTCGTAGATAATTTGGATAGCTTGCGAATTGAGTCCAAGACTTGGAAATTGTATGAGATAGAATTTGATGTCCCTGAAAATTCGGACATTCTTCAGTATGGTATCTATCTCAGAGGAGAAGGGAAAATATGGTTGGATGATGTGAGTATTGAGATGCTCAATAAATAAAAGTGGATGAAAAAAGTACTCTACCTACTTCTGTTGATTTTGGTGACATGCCAGAAACCACCCCAAGCACAAAAGGCAATACATCAAATCAGTAGTTCTCATCTAGAAAATCTAGATGCAGCGCTGAATAGTGGGGAGTTTGAAAATATCCACAGTATTCTCATTAGCCAAAACGACAGTTTGATCTACAAGCGTTATCTGCCTGGAAGAGACTATACCTGGGGTAACGTGGATTTGGGTACAGTTCTATATAATGACACAACTCTTCACGATACTAGAAGTATATCCAAAAGTGTGGTGTCTGCTTGTATTGGAATTGCCTTAGATCGAGGGATAATTCAGTCTCTTGAACAAAAAGTCTTTGAGTTCTTTCCTAACTACGTTCACTTTGGAGATTCAATAAAAAATCAGATCACTCTGCGGCATTTGCTCACCATGTCCGATGGACTAAAGTGGGATGAATCGGGAACCCCAATTACAGGTTCCGAGATCGAAATGGAAAACAGCGAGGACCCTATTGCATTTATTCTTTCTCAGCCCATGGAATATGCTCCAGGTGAAAAATGGAATTACAATGGTGGAGCAACCGAGCTTTTGGCCCAAGTCATTCAAAAGCAATCGGGTCTAACGATTTATGAATTTGCACAATTGTACCTCTTTGAACCTCTTGAAATCTCTAAGCATCAGTGGGTGAATTATGGATCGAACGGTATACCTGCCGGACCTTCAGGTCTTCGTTTAACTTCTCTTGATCTTCTGAAAATTGGACAGCTGTATTTGAATGGAGGTAAATGGAAGGGCCGTCAAATACTCTCCGACAAGTGGGTTAAGGAATCTTTGAAAACATCGATTTACAAAGAGGAGTTTAAAGCCGTCAAAGCGGGGTATGGGTATCAGTTTTGGACGTGGGAGCATCCTACAGAGACTGGCTCTCATTATTTAGCAGTCGCTCATGGATTGGGAGACCAGAAGATCTATGTCGATCAAAAAAATGAATTGCTGGTTGTGGTAACCGCTGGGAATTATTTTAATCCAGACCTGATGTTCCAGTCTATGGGTCTACTGGATATCCTTTACTCAAATGGCGAGCCCAATGAATAAGCTGTATTTTTATTAAATACTTAAGCCTTAGTATGTCCGTGTACAAATCCATTGCCGATATCGGTTCCAAATTTTTTCCCAAGCACAAATTGTTCAAATACGGTTTCAATTTTTCGCCTATGTACCAAAGGAGTACGGCGAAGATCACCGAAGTCTCTCCGGATTTGATGGAAATTAAGGTCAAATTACCGTTGAGTTACAAGAACCGCAACTACGTCAATTCCATTTTCGGGGGGAGCTTGTTTTCTTCCGTAGATCCCATTCCAATGGTGCAATTGATCAATCTATTAGGAGATGACTACGTTGTTTGGGACAAGTCTGCACAGATCTTTTTTAAGCGGCCGGCCAAGGAACACGTGTATGCGGAATTCAAGGTCACCCAAGAGGAACTGGAAGACATCAAATCGAGGGTGAGTAACGAAAAGGAGATCAATCTGGAAAAGGTCACCCTGCTGAAAAATAAAAGCGGAGACAAGGTATTCTGTGAGGTCCACAAGGTCATTTACATCGCAGACAAGGCCTACTACAAAAGCAAAAGAAGTAAAGCATGAAGACGTTGTTGATCACCCTTTTTATAACGGCCACTTTAGCGGCACAAAACAATGAGACTATGGAACTCCCTTTTGAAGAAATTCCTGCTGCCCAAGAACAGTACACCAGCGGAAATATGGTCAAGCGCATGGTAGATGGCTTGGGGTATCGCTATTACTGGGCCACCGAAGGCTTACGTCCCGAGGATATCGATTTCAGTCCTTCGGCGGATTCCCGCAACGTTCGGCAAACCTTAGAGCACCTCTTCGGTCTTTCGGATATGATTGTCAATGCGGCTAAGAATGCGCCGAATATCCGACCGGCCGATTATACAGGGATGAGTTTTGAAGAGTTGCGAGCGGGTACCCTTCAAAACCTGAAAGTGGCCAGCGATCTATACCAAGGCAAGTCAGCAGAAGAAATCAGTATGCTGGAGGTCATCTTTGAATCCCAGGGCGGGCGCCGGGCTTTCCCTTTTTGGCAAATGCTCAATGGGCCTATTGCGGATGCACTTTATCATACGGGGCAAATCGTGTCGTACAGAAGAGTTTCGGGCAATCCGATGAACTCCAAGGTGAACGTTTTTATGGGTAGAAATAATGATTAAG
>CAZLGZ010000033.1:0-18502 GCA_964558965.1 uncultured Flavobacteriaceae bacterium | reverse complement strand
CAAAGGCATAGTGCATCTTGTAGTTTTTGAAGAAGGTGCCTTCAAAACTGGTTTGAACTGTAACTTTAATTCCTTTGGTGACTAAGGTGATCATTTCTCTAGTAGGTTACCACGCTTCCCATCAGTAAGGCGAGGACAGATATAATCGCCAGGCCGGTAAATACTGCGTTGAGAAAGGTGAATTTCAAAATCGTTTTCCATCGGTTCTGACCGTAGAACTTTCGCATGGCTTTGTAGAGATAAATTCCGAAGATTAAAACGAAAATTCCGCTACTGTCAATGCTAAGCATCATGTCGATCAGCATACTCAGGATGAGCAAGATAAATAATAGCGATTGGTTGTGAAAACTAAAGATCAAATGATCGGTATAAGTGAAATTTTTTCGGATATAAACCAAAAAAATGAAAATCGTAAACACGGGTAAAAAGAAAAATACGACGAACGGTAAGCGCGAAAACAGCCCGTTTATAAAGTTTCCGGGTTCTTGAATGGTCTTCAAAACACTGCCTGCAAATTGAAAGGATAAGCGGTTCCAAAAGCTGTCTTCCACATCGTAGCGATCGACCCCTTCTTCAAAGGTTTCGAGGTAACTGTTGTGCAGCAGGCGAGTAAAGAATTCCACTTTTTCCAGAAAGTTTCCAAAGCTGCTTCGGGTTTCGAGGAGGTCAAAGTACTGTTTGGGGTTACTCAGCATTAACGAATCGCGATGGACCAGAGAGTCGAGCTTTCCGCTGCTTTGCAAGGAATCCAAAGCACTCAAGGTATCCGGGATATTGGGGTCGTTTTTGACGATAGAATCCAAAAGCTGAACGGCCTTCTGGGCGGAGGTGTCCTGCAATTGTCCGGGGGCCAAGGAGTCCAGCTGGTTGGTAATCAGGGTGCTCACGGGTTGCTCTGAATTGTTGCCAAAATCCACACTGATTGGGCCGCCCAACATGCGCTCGTCCAAGTTTTTTACTTCCTGATCAAGCTGGTTAAAGTTGTTCTTGTAGGCAAAGAGAATAAAGTAGATGAATGCTAAACTCAGCAGAAAACGGAAAGGGTTGGTATACGAAATTCGCTTTCCGGCGATATAATCCGTTGTGATCTTTCCCGGGCGAAGCAAAAGAGCATAAAAGGTTTGCCAAAGACGGGAGTCGTAATTGATTACACTGTTGAGGAATTCATCGACGAAATCCCTGAGGGCTAATTTCTTGGTGCTGTTGATCTGGGCGCAATTCGGGCAGTAGCGGTCGCTAATATCCAGGGTGTGACCGCAGTTCAGACAGCTGGTGCCTCGGAATTTCAAAGCGAACCTGCCTTTGGGTAAATGACGCTTGTCCTCTTCCATAGTGTTGGATTGGTCTTTTAAAGATAATCAATTCGCAATGCCCGCAGAACTGACGTTGCCTATTCCGATGAGGCGATCGTATTGGCCTCCGAAATCCCGGAAGTAAACCAGCAGGCGGTAATTGTTTTCGGTAAAGTGAAAGTCACCACTCACCTTGCTGTCGATCAGTTCCCCGCGATCATTCAAAGCGACGTACTTGAAGTTGTAAAAGCCTTGTTTAAGGCGGACTGTGGCTTCAAACATACCGTTCTCTTCGTTGTATTCCATGCGGCTGATATCGTCCAATTCGTAGTTGTTGAACTTGCCATAGACGTAGAGCTGGTCCAGGCCCATAACATCACGGTAGGGAAGGCTAAAGTGCACATCGGTGTATTCTCCTTCTCTGGAGGGATCACGTCCCTGAAGAGTGCGCAATTCAAAATCCCCGTTGATATCCGGAAAATAGGTGTAGGGTCGGTCGTAGCGGTATTGGTTGGTATATAAGTAATGCTGGTAGACATCTTCTACCCGAATTTTGGCAATAGCCGCCGTTGGGGCCCGCAAATCACTGGTGTCAAAATTCAGGTATTCATTGCCTCCAAAAAAGCTGCTTTCCTGATCGTAGCGGTAGATCAATTCCGGACCTCTTGTGAATTGAGGCTTTAGGCCATTAATGGCCGTTCTCCACTGATCATTTTGAATGATGACTACCTTGATTTGTTGCCTTGGATTGACCACCCGAAAGGCGCCCGTATTAATACTGAATTGAATGCTCTGTTTGGTGTTGACAAAATTGAAATTCCGGGATCGTTTGGCGACTCCACCCACGACAACCAGAGGTTCGTAAACCACGAAGCGTCTCGAGAACTGCAGTTGGTTACTGGAGTTTAGAATTTCGAGAACATAATTTCCGCTCACCTTGACGCGAACCAAGGAATTGGGGAGTTGTAAGCGGTAATTGGAATAGGCCTGTAGGGTATTGTAGCTGTTGCGGTAGTCGATGATTCGCTGGTTGTCCATGCCATCGAGGTACTGTGATTTTAGCAGCTGAGAAGGCTCCCAATTGTGATCGCAGTGACGGATTCGGTAGTAGTAGTCGGTTTCGCGGGCGGTAAGGTCGTCAAATTCCAAACGAAGGGATTCCCCTAACTGAATTAGCGGAAACTGATCTTCCGTAGGTCCCTTAAAGATGATGGACTTGATGTTCTCGGGAGGGGCAATTTCAAGAAGTTCCTGCCCCTGTACCAAAATCGAGGTGGAAAAGAAGAAAAACAGAAGAGAAAAGGCGTGCCTTATTCTCCTGACTTGTTTAGTCTTTTGGGGCTTCATGGCGCTTTTTTACAGTCAAAGGTAAACAAAAATACAGGGGGGAGAAGGAAGCTCGATATACGCCCAATATTTTAGATCAGAATTATGAAACCAATCGTTTAAGTGCTATTTTTGTCGACGATTTTCGAAAATTAAAGCGCTCTTAAAATATGGCGAAGAACATCCGAATCGCAAAAGGCTTAGACATCAAGCTGATCGGAGCTGCGCAAAAAACAACCTCAAAAGCTGCCAGTAGCAACACCTATTCTTTACGACTAGATGACTTCCACGGTATTACCCCGAAGATGTTGGTCAAAGAAGGAGCAGAGCTAAAAGCTGGTGAACCCCTCTTTTACAACAAGCAAGAAGAAGCAATGAAATTTGTTTCTCCTGTCAGTGGTGAGCTGGTCGAGATTGTGCGTGGTGCCCGCAGAAGAATTCTTTCTCTCAAAATTTTAGCTGACAAAGATCAGCAGTATTTGGAACACCAACCTTTGGATCCGCAACAAGCCGATGCTGTGCAGATCAAGTCGGCTCTTTTGGAGTCGGGTTGCTGGCCCTTTATCAAACAACGTCCGTACGACATTATCGCAGATCCAAACCGCTTGCCGAAAGCGATCTTTGTCTCTGGGATCAGTAGTGCTCCTCTGGCCGCCGACATCGAGTATGTCTTAGAAGGAAAGCAGGAAGAACTGCAGATGGCTTTAACTGCTCTAGGTAAACTCAGCAGTGGTCAGGTTCATGTTTCGGTACGCGACAAGAAGAATTCTGTCTTTGCAGGAGTCAGTGGTATTGAACTTCACTCGGTCAAGGGGCCTCACCCTGCCGGTCTGGTCAGTACCCAAATCAATAAGGTGAATCCAATTAATAAAGGAGAGGTGGTTTGGACCGTCAGCGCCTGGGATCTAGTCATCATTGGGGAGTTCCTCAAGACAGGTCGCTTCAACGCCGAACGGGTCGTTTCTCTTGGAGGATCCATGATCAAAGAGCCAAAGTACTACACCACTAGAATCGGATCAGAGCTCTCAACCATGTTGTATGCAAGTGGGGTAAAAGACACCAATTTCCGCCTGATTAACGGGGATGTTTTGACGGGAACGCAAACCGATCCGGAAGGCCATCTTGGTTTCTACAACACAGCGGTTTCTGCCATCCCAGAAGGAGACGATTACGAATTCTTCGGTTGGAACAAGCCGGTTTTCAATAAAATCAGTTCTACACGCGCATTGACCTTCTCTTGGTTGAATTCCAAGAAGGAGTACGATTTAGACACCAATACCAACGGAGAACACCGCGCCTTTGTAGTGACAGGATCCTACGAGCGCGTGTTTCCTTTAGATATTTATCCGCTGCAGTTGCTTAAAGCTTGTATGGTAAAAGACTTGGACGAAATGGAGAACCTCGGTTTGTACGAAGTGGCTCCGGAAGACTTCGCTTTGACGGAGTTCATTTGTATTTCGAAGCAACCTCACCAGCAGATTATTCGCGAGGGGTTGGATTTACTACATGAAGAAATTGGATAGGTTATGAAAGAGGCATTACACAAGATCAAAGAAAAGTACAAAGGGAAAAAAATGGCCCCCGCGTTCAACGCGATCCATACCTTTTTGTACACACCGAATGAGACCACCCATAGCGGAGGTCACATTCGTGCAGTAGATGACTTGAAAAGAACCATGAACACGGTAATTATTTCGATGTTACCCTGTCTACTTTTCGGAATGTTCAATGCAGGTTACCAACACTACTCTGCGCTGAACGGATTTCCGGCCGAGTTCGATTTGTTTGAGCACTTCCTTACTATGGAGAACTTCCTCTTGGGAGCTCAAACCATTCTTCCTCTGGTTATCGTTTCCTACGGAGTTGGACTTTTGATCGAGTTCATCTTTGCGGTGATTAAAGGGCACGAAGTAGAAGAAGGATACCTGGTCACCGGAATGCTTGTCCCTCTTATTATCCCAGTCGATACTCCTCTGTGGATGTTGGCCGTAGCGGTTGCCTTTGGGGTCGTTATCGGGAAAGAAGTCTTCGGTGGTACGGGGATGAATATTTTGAATCCTGCCCTAACCATCCGTGCTTTCTTGTTCTTTGCTTACCCGACCTGGATGAGTGGGGACAAAGTGTGGGTGCACAAAGGAATGGAGATGGCTGGTCAGCCAGATGCCATTTCTGGTGAAACCGTTTTGGGGTATCTAGCCGCCGGTAAAGTCGATGAGTATAGCTATTCTTTGTCGGATATGTTCTTTGGGTTTATCCCGGGATCAGTAGGAGAGACGTCGACTCTTTTGATTCTCTTGGGTGGGCTCTTCTTGATCTTCACCAAAATCGCCAGCTGGAGAATTATGCTCAGCGCTGTTCTTGGATCCTTGGCCATGGGGTTGATCTTTAACGGAGTGATTGACGCAGGACTACTTCCCGAATACAGCAAGTTTTACAGCCTAATGGCTTTTGATTTCTGGCAGCACCTGATCGTAGGTGGTTTGGCCTTCGGAATCGTCTTTATGGCGACTGACCCGGTTACAGGCTCACAGACCAATAAAGGAAAGTGGATTTACGGATTCCTAATCGGATTTATTTCGGTCATGATCCGGGTATTTAACCCGGCTTACCCGGAAGGGGTATTCTTGGCTATCCTCTTGATGAACGTTTTCGCACCAACCATTGATCACTACGTGGTTCAAGGGAACGTGAAAAAGCGTTTGAAGCGATTGAAAAAAGCAGTGAGCAGCCAACCGAAAGCTCCTGCTGAAGAGTTAACCGTAGAAACAGTCTAAGCCATGGCGATAAACACCGAAAAAAACTCGTATACGGTCATCTTCGCAGCAGTGATGGTGATCATCGTTGGCGCACTTTTGGCCTTTGTAGCTTCTTCTTTGAAGCCGGCGATCAAAGAGAATGAGCGCTTCGAAAAGCAACAGAATATTCTTTACGCCATGGGCGTAAATCAAAACGACGGTCCGGGAAGTGTCAACTTTGTTCCGACTACGGAAGTGGAAGAGCAGTTCTCTAAGTACATCACTCAGCAATTGGTGGTGGAAGGAACTACAGCTACTCCAATGGAAGAGGCTTACCTGATCGATTTGAAGAAGGAACTCGATTTGATCAAGTCGGATCAACCCGGAAAACTTCCTCTCTTTATCGGAGAGAAAGACGGGCAGACCTTCTATGTTTTACCTCTCTATGGTAAAGGGCTTTGGGATGCGATCTGGGGCTATATGTCTTTAGATAAAAACATGGTCGTTCAAGGAGTTTACTTCGATCACAAAGGAGAAACGCCTGGATTGGGAGCCAACATCAAAATGCGCTACTTCATGGATGATTTCATCGGGGAGTCCATCTTGAACGGATCTCAATACGCCGGAGTTTCTGTGATCAAAGGAAACAACGATCCTGCAAACCAGATCAAGGACGACAACGAAGTGGACGCTCTTGCTGGAGCAACCATCACCGGAAACGGGGTGACTGCGATGATCAAAGAGAGTTTGAAACTCT
Organism: uncultured Flavobacteriaceae bacterium; assembly: GCA_964558965.1. Classification (GTDB taxonomy): domain Bacteria; phylum Bacteroidota; class Bacteroidia; order Flavobacteriales; family Flavobacteriaceae; genus Aureicoccus. The sequence continues at coordinate 12,392 of CAZLGZ010000033.1, read as the reverse complement.
ACAAACCTTATTTAGAAACCATCAGAACGAACTGATATGGCACTATTATCAAAAAAAGACGCTGGGCTGATCCTGGATCCCCTGGCAGACAACAACCCGATTACCATTCAGGTACTCGGTATTTGTTCGGCACTCGCTATTACAGCGGAGTTAAAAGCCTCTATTGTGATGTCCATTTCGGTACTTTTCGTGATGGGCTTAGGAAACGTGGTGATCTCCTTGATGAGAAACATCATTCCTTCTAAAATTCGAATCATTGTTCAATTGGTTGTAATTGCCTCTTTGGTAATTGTGGTCGACCAGGTATTGAAGGCTTTTGCCTATGAGCTTTCGAAGACCCTATCGGTCTTTGTCGGTTTGATCATTACCAACTGTATCATCATGGGGCGTTTCGAAGCCTTTGCTTTGGGTAACGGACCCTGGAGATCTTTCTTGGACGGCATCGGAAATGCATTGGGTTATGCTGTTATCCTGATTATCGTTGGATTCTTTCGCGAGTTATTAGGTTCAGGAACCCTATTAGGTATTCCTGTATTGGGAGATCCGATTGAAAAAACAGGATTGTATTCCATTGGGTACGAAAACAACGGATTTATGTTGATTTCACCAATGGCTCTTATCGTAGTAGGAATCATCATCTGGGTGCAGCGTAGCCGCAACCGGGCCTTAATTGAAGAAAACTAAGCTATGGAACATCTGGAATTATTTTTTAAATCAATCTTTATCGACAACATGGTCTTCGCGACCTTCCTCGGTATGTGTTCCTACTTGGCGGTTTCCAAAAAGGTAACCACTGCTGTTGGACTAGGAGCAGCAGTCATCTTTGTCTTGGCTGTGACTGTTCCTTTGAACTGGTTGTTGGATCAATATCTCCTTAGAGACGGTGCCTTGGTCTGGTTAGGCCCTGAATATGCGGACTACGATCTAGGCTTCTTGTCTTTTATCCTCTTTATCGCCACTATTGCGACTATGGTACAGCTGGTTGAAATTGTAGTAGAGAAGTTTTCTCCATCGCTCTACAACTCCCTGGGTATCTTCTTGCCATTGATTGCGGTGAACTGTGCGATTCTGGGTGGATCCCTGTTTATGCAGTCCCGTGAAATTGGTACCCTGGCGCTCGCCTTCAACTATGGAGTGAGTTCCGGTATCGGTTGGTTCCTGGCTATTTTGGCCATTGCAGCCATTCGCGAGAAAATCCGCTACAGTAACGTTCCTGCACCACTACGTGGGTTGGGAATCACCTTCATTATTACAGGACTGATGGGAATTGGATTCCAGAGTTTTGGAGGAATGTTGACCGGAGATAACGAAGCACCAGAAGGGGTTGAGAACACCACGGTGGAGCAAATTGAAGAAAAAGAAATTAAGGAAGAAATCGAGGAGCAGGAAGAGGCTGCGGTTTCTTATAATCAAGTCGTAAACGAATAGTTATGATGTTAGCCAGTACTGGAGGAACTATCCTGATTACTGTAGTTGCCTTTTTAGCACTTTTACTGTTGTTGGTAGCCCTCTTATTGTTTACCAAAGAAAAACTTTCTCCATCCGGACCGGTGAAAATCACCATCAACGGAGAGCGCACCATCGAGGTTCCTTCCGGGAGCACGCTGTTGACGACTCTGGGGAATCAAAAAGTCTTTTTGCCTTCTGCCTGTGGTGGAGGGGGAACCTGTATTCAATGTGAATGCCACGTTCACGAAGGTGGAGGAGAAGCTCTTCCTACAGAGACGCCACACTTCTCGCGTAAAGAATTGCAAGCGGGAGCGCGTTTGGCCTGTCAGGTGAAGGTGAAGCAAGACATGGAAATCAGTATTCCAGAAGAAGTATTCGGGATCAAAAAATGGGCAGCGAAGGTTGTTCGTAACTACAATGTAGCTTCCTTCATTAAGGAGTTTGTCGTAGAGATTCCGGAAGAAATGAATTACAAGGCTGGGGGGTACATTCAAATTGAAGTACCTGCTTGTGAGGTGAAATTCGCAGATATGGATATCACCGCTCACCCAGAGGAACACGAAACACCAGACAAGTTCCAGGCAGAGTGGGACAAGTTCAATCTTTGGCCGCTTGTCATGAAGAACACCGAATTGGTAGAGCGTGCTTACTCCATGGCTTCTTACCCCGCTGAAGGGCGTGAGATCATGTTGAATGTACGTATAGCGACTCCACCATGGGACCGTTCGAAGAACGGATGGATGGATGTAAACCCAGGGGTAGCCTCTTCCTACATCTTTAATCTCAAGCCAGGGGATGATGTAACCATCTCAGGACCTTTTGGAGAATTCTTCATCAACGAATCAGAAGCCGAAATGCTTTACGTTGGTGGGGGTGCAGGAATGGCACCGATGCGTTCGCACTTGTACCACTTGTTCAAGACCCTACAGACCAACCGTAAGGTGACGTATTGGTATGGAGGTCGTTCGAAGCGCGAGCTGTTCTATATTGAGCACTTCCGCGAATTGGAGCGCAACTTCCCGAACTTTAAGTTTTACATGGCCTTGTCTGAGCCCTTGGAAGAAGACAACTGGCAAGTAAAAGAGAATATCGATGCAGATGGGGATGGTTTTGTTGGCTTTATCCACAACTGCGTGATTGATCAGTACCTGAATCACCACGAAAGCCCGGAAGACATTGAATTGTACTTCTGTGGTCCTCCTTTGATGAACAAGGCCGTTCAGAAAATGGGCGAGGATTTTGGTATTCCAGATGAAAACATTCGCTTCGACGACTTCGGAGGTTAAGAGCGAATTACTATACAGAAAGCCGGTGTTATGCATCGGCTTTTTTGGCTTTGAAAAGGATGGAAGAGAGAAGAGAATTAACGGAACAGGAGCTGCACAACCTCGCGATGAATATTGTCGGCAGGCGATTGGAAGAAGAGGGTTATGAGTTCCTCGGTGTCAACAGCAAGCCGAAGCGAAATCCGCAGTTTGTTTGCCTGAAGGAAAAGACCCTCCACTTTATTGTGGTGCGTTCGGTCGCTTTTCCGGAGGATCCTCTGCGCTATGATTCCGAATTGATGGAAAAAATGAAGGACCACGCACTGAAGCATGAGGCAAAGGCCTATTATGCCGGAGTGGGACTTTCGAATGCCGAAGATCGCACACAGCCGGTCTATTTAAATGAATCGTATATTGTCGACTATCATGGACTTATTGAACTTACGTAACGCAAAAAAAGTTCCCCTGCTTTTACTTGTATTTGTCAGTTTGTATGGGTGTTTGCCCGAAAAGAAAACCGGAGAGATACGAATTCAAGGGCAGGAACTGGGTACGTCCTATTCCATCATTTTCTTTGGAGATGAAGCCGTGGATTGGGAGAGTAAAGTCGACTCGGTCTTTCTAGTGATCAATCAGTCGATGTCGACTTATCAGGAGGGTTCTATCATCAGCCGGATCAATCGAGGGGAACGCAATGTTCGCGTTGATGGGCAGTTCAAGGAAGTTTTCTTTTTGTCTCAAGAGGTCTATGAGCGCACCGGGGGGTATTTTGATCCCACAGTAGGACTCTTGGTCGATGCTTGGGGATTTGGTCCAGGCGAGCAGCAGGTGCTGGATACGGTTAAGGTCGATAGCTTATTGCAGTATGTGGGTTGGGACAAGGTTACCCTAAAGTCGGACCGCATGGTCGAAAAAGAGAAGCCCGAAATACGCTTTGATTTTAACGCCATTGCGAAGGGCTATGCGATTGACCGATTGGGCCTCATGCTTCAGACCAATGGGGTTGAAAGTTATTTGGTTGAAGTAGGAGGGGAAGTGCTGGCCAGTGAGCGCAAATGGGCGCCTCAGGAACTCGATCCAGAATCGACTGACTCCTTGGCTCTCGATTCTCCGGAACTGCGCTGGAAGGTTGGAATTGACGACCCACAGTCCACGGGAGCACGCCAACTCAAGAAAATAATCTACATCAAGGAACAAGCGTTGGCCTCCTCAGGGAACTACCGCAAATTTCGGGTTGACGAAGAAACGGGGAAACGCTATGTGCATACGATCAATCCGCTGACTGGTTTTACTGAAAATGGATCCGTATTGGCGACCAGTGTTTTGGCCTCTTCTTGTGCCAAGGCCGACGCCTTTGCGACAGCCTTTATGGCCATGCCGCTCGAAAAGTCAAAAGCACTTCTTTTGGAATCGAATGATTTGGAGGGCTATATCATTTATCTTGATGAGGCCGGCGAAGTCACTGAATTTATGACTCCAGGTTTTGCATCGGCCGTTTTACCAAGGGAATAAGTTCGCCTTGTGCTAGTCCATAGCGTTGAATATCCTCGGTGGAAAACTGTGAGGTATAGTCTACGGCTTCTACCTCAAAACCCGCTTCTTTGAGTATTTCGAAATAGTCTTGACCGTATACCCGTACGTGGTCATACTGCCCAAAGATGCGCGCTCTCTCTCGGGGGTCGGTGATGCTGTTGTCTTCAAAAGTTGTGGTGCGATTCAGGTCTTGAGGAATTTGAAAAATACCCCATCCTCCCGGTTTCAATACCCGGTACATTTCTTTCATTGCGGTTTTGTCGTCCGGAATATGCTCGAGAACGTGGTTGCAGAGGATCACATCAAAGCTCTTGTCTTTAAAGGGCAAGTCACAAATATCGGCTTGAACATCGGCCAAAGGTGAATTGAGGTCTGTCGTGGTGTAATCCAAGTTCTTCATTTGCCGAAAACGCTTGTAAAAAGCTTGCTCAGGCGCAAAATGCAAGAGTTTAAGCGGTTTTTTGAAGAATTCGGTCTCCTTGGTTAGGTAGAGCCAAAGAAGGCGGTGTCGCTCAAGAGAGAGTGTTGATGGGGAAAGAACATTTTCTCTTGTTTTTTCATACCCATAAGGCAAAAAGTAGCGAAATGATTTACCGTCAATGGGATCTTCAACAGCCTTGCCACGATAATAAAGTGCAAGAAGGGGTCTTACCAGGTAGCTCAACTGAATCAGCCAGGGTCTGGGAATGTGCCGAAGTGCCCATTTAAAAAGTTTTTTCACTGCTTTTAATCTTCTGTAGCCCGGAAGGGTTTTTCTTCATCCGAGTCAATGCCCAGGGCATCATAAATATACTGGAAGGTCGAAAGCAATTCTGGCTTTCCGTTGACCAGGGCCACATCGTGCTCAAAATGCGCACTGGGTTTTCCATCTGCGGTCAAAATAGTCCAGCCATCGCGCAATTGCTTGATTCTGCGAGTTCCCATATTGACCATGGGTTCAATGGCCACAACCATACCGTCCACGAATTTTTTTCCGCGACCTCTGCGCCCGTAATTAGGCATTTCAGGCGATTCGTGAAGCTTTCGCCCAAGGCCGTGCCCCACGAGTTCACGGACAATTCCGTAGCCTTCTTTTTCGCAGTAGTTTTGAATGGTGAAACCCACATCTCCGACCCGGTTACCGGCTTTGAATTCCGCGATTCCCAAATAGAGAGACTCTTTGGTAACCCTCAGGAGTTTTTTAGTTTCTTCGGCTACCTCTCCGACTTCAAAGGTGTAGGCGTGGTCTCCATAAAACCCATTCTTCAGGGCTCCACAGTCTACCGAAATAATATCACCGTCTTCCAGGATCCGATCATTGGGAATGCCGTGGACGACTTGAGCGTTTGGACTCCAATTTAAGGTGTTGGGGAAATCGTACATCCCTAAAAATCCGGGTTCGGCGCCCTGATCGCGGATGAACTCTTCAGCCATTTTGTCCAATTTGAGGGGGTGGGCTCCCGGCTTGATTTCGGAGGCGATCATCCCCAGTGTTTTGGACACGATGAGTGCACTTTCGCGCATCAATTCAATTTCTTCGGCGGTCTTAATCTGGATCATAAATTACAAAAGGGAGTGTCTGCTCATTTCTTCTACCTGTTCGATACCCAAAAGTGCGAGGATGGTCGGCGCAATATCTCCAAGGACCCCGTTCTGGATCTGTTGACGATCTGGGTCGACCAGAATTAAAGGTACGGGGTTGGTAGTGTGCGCCGTGTTGGGACTTCCATCTGGATTGACCATGGTGTCACAGTTTCCGTGATCCGCAATGACCAGTGTGCTGTATCCGTGCTTCAGGCCAGCTTCAATAACCGCCTCAGCGCATTTATCGACAGTTTCACAGGCCTTGATTGCGGCCTCCATCACTCCTGTGTGCCCTACCATATCGGGGTTGGCAAAATTTAAACAGACGAAATCAAACTGTTCTTTTTCCAGTGCTGGCACCAGAGCATCCCGAATCTCAAAAGCACTCATTTCGGGTTGTAAATCATAGGTAGCTACCTTCGGTGAAGGGCATAGAATACGTTCTTCGCCCTCGAAAGGTTCTTCCCGACCTCCATTGAAAAAGAAGGTGACGTGGGGGTACTTTTCGGTTTCGGCTATACGCAATTGGGTTTTGCCCGCCTTGGCCAAAACTTCTCCCAAAGTGTTCTGGATTTTTTCTTTGTCATAGATGACGCGTATGCCGGTAAAATTATCATCGTAGTTCGTCATGGTGACGTAGTGCAGGGGCAGTTTGCTCATCTCGAATTCCGGGAAGTCTTGTTGGTTCAAAACTTGGGTCAACTCTCGTCCCCGGTCAGTTCTAAAATTAAAAAAGAGGACGGCGTCTCCTGCTTCAATGGTAGCCATAGGGGTGCCCTCGGTATCCGTTGCTACTAAAGGCTCGATAAATTCATCCGTAATACCTGCATCGTAAGAAACTTCTATCGACTTGAGGACGTCTTCCGTTTTACTCCCCTCTCCCTTGACCAGGAGGTCATAGGCTTTTTTGACTCTTTCCCAACGTTTGTCCCGGTCCATTGCAAAATAGCGGCCAATCACGCTGGCGATAGCCGCGTTTTTTCCTTGGCAATAGGCATGCAGGTCGTTAAGGAATCCCAATCCACTTTTGGGATCTACGTCGCGGCCATCGGTAAAGGCATGAATAAAAGTGCCTGCATGTCCGTTATCTTTTGCCGTATCGACCAGGGCCTTGAGGTGATCAATGTGGCTGTGTACGCCTCCATCACTCACCAAACCGAGTAAGTGCAGTTTTTTGCCTTCTTTTTTGACGTAGTCCAATACTTCTCGCAAAACCGCTTCGTCCTTGAGGGTGTTTTCTGTCACAGCCTTGTTGATCTTGGCCAAGTCCTGGTAGACGATTCGCCCGGCTCCTAAATTCATGTGGCCCACCTCGCTGTTACCCATTTGACCTTCCGGTAATCCCACATTCATTCCGTCTGTTTTCAGTTCGGCGTGCGGGTATTTATCGTATAAACTGTCGATATAAGGGGTATGGGCCTGATCGATTGCAGAAACTCCCGGAATAGGCGAGATTCCCCAGCCGTCGAGGATCATTAATATGGCTTTCTTATTCATCGTTTTGCATTGGGCTTCAAAGGTAGGGATGTTAAAAATAAGTTATATGTAAAATTTCGATGTAACGTATGACTATAAGTGCAGTCTATAAAGTATCAATTCAATCTATAAATCAATAAACGAGTATCATGAGAAAAGTTTTTATCGCACTGAGTGCTATTGCTATTGGAAGTTTTGGAAGTGTTCAAGCCGCAGAAGGATCTGTGCTAGAATCGACCGATGCCCTTGAAGTAAGTGTTGTACAATTAAGTCCTCTATGTCAAGCCGTTGTAGACGGTGACGTGGAGCTTGTTAAACAGTACATCGCTCAGGGAGTAGACCTCAGTCAAAAATCGAACGGTAAGGCAGCGACCCATTACGCCGCGCGTTACAATAAGGCCGAGATTTTGCACCTCTTGTTGGAAGGGGGAGCGGATTTGTATCAGCGCTGTGATGCGGGTTATACGGTAAAACGTCACGCCCAGTTATCCAATGCGAAGTCTGCTCTGGCCGTCATTAAAATTGCAGAAAAGAAGAGAGCTTAGGAGTTTATCATCAATAAAAAAAGCCATCCGAATCGGATGGCTTTTTTTATTTGGCTTGAGTGCCGGTCAAAACTCATATCCTGTGGCCATTCGGCTGATAAAAGCATAAACCGCTAGGCTCCACATGAAGGCACAAAAGACCGAGTATATTTTAAGCATTACCACGAGATAATCGGGTTTGCATTCGTCAAAGGCTTTGAGGTATAAATACCGTAAATGTTGTAGTGTTCCCATAGTTCCAAATCCCCTTTTTCAGCTATAAACAGCTGTTTTTCAACTTCTTTATTTAAAGATACGAAAATGGGTACCCTGGAATTATTTACTCGATGAACGTGCTTTTTCCTCGATTTCGAAGGCGGTCATGCCAATGGGAGTAGGAGGTTTCTGTACTTCCTACAAAATTAGAAGACTGGGCGGTTCGCCTTGTATTTTTCGATAGCGGCGCGGATCTTTTCTATTCGATTTTCTGGATCCGGATGGGTGCTTTGGAACTCAGGAACTCTATTCGGACCGGCTGCTTTTTTAAGGATGCGCATGACCTCGATCATTTCGTTGGGATCGTAGCCCGCCTGAATCATCATAAGAACCCCAAGCTCATCACTCTCGAGCTCATCATCTCGTCCGTTTTGTAGCAGGGTGTTTTGTCCAATGGAACCCACCAAACTTCCCATATCTCCTCCGACAGAAGCTCCTGTGGCCAGGGTTTGCCAAAAGGTGGACTCAGCGATTCGTTCTGCGGAATGACGTCCAACAACGTGGGCGATTTCATGTCCTAGTACGCCAGCGAGCTGATCCTCATTTAATTGAGAGAATAGGGCATAGGTAATAAAACATTGCCCTCCCGGAAGTGCAAAGGCATTGATGGTTTTACTGTCGGCCAATAAATGAAAATCGTACTGGTAGGGCGTTTCACGAGCCATGCTGTTTTGAACCAGGCGGTTGCCTACAGCATCCACCAAGGTTTGGAGACGCTGATCGGGATACAACCCCCCGAAATCCTGAATCATTTGGGGAGCGCTTTGCAAACCGATAGCGATCTCCTGTTCGCTCGACATATTGATGGTTTGCTCTCTTCCCGTGTAGGGATTGGTTTCGCGATTACTGCAACGTTGAATAAAGGCAAAAGCCACAATGGCCAGTCCAATAAAAATGCGGATTTTCCAACTCCCTCTACTTCTCATAATGTGTGGTTCGTGTAGAGGAAAGGTACAAAAATTGACCTAGAGCAGGGTAGGGTTGATGTCCATGATATGATCGTGGATATAAGACTTCAAAAAGCGCGGGCTAAATTGGTCCGCTCCTTCAAAGCTCTCTTGGCTCAAAACCTTTAGGATATTGGTTTTCCGGAATTGCTTGAGCATGGGAACAGAAAGAGGGGCGTAGCTGTAATGCCAAGGTTCGTATTTAAACCCTCGGCGATCGGGGTCGTTGGTGTAGACCAGGTAAAACCCAAAGGAATTTGCGTTTTCGTCAAGCCACTTTTTGAAGGCTTCGAAAGGACCACCGGCCTCAAATTTCTTTGCTACCAGAACGTCTCCGCTGCTTTTTGGGTAGCCGTCGATGATGTCGATTTCGGTTCCCCAGTGGTGACGGCTGGTGCCTGGAATGGTAGAGTATTCCACAATTTTTTCGATGGCTTTATCCGGAGTCATCCCATCACTTTCAGTATAGCGAATGTATTTTCCTTCCCAAATACGGGTTTGGTGATCGTAGCTGCGGTAACTCGAAATCATTTTGATGTCAAATCCGGCGCTGTAGGCCGCACGCTTCATTCGAATATAGGCCTCGTACGCTTGTTTGCGCAATTGTACTTTTCCTTCCCCATACAAGTCGAGTACCGCTTTACCGGTAAGCTCATCCAGTGTATACGTTTCTTGAGGCAGAAAGTTTTGGGCCGATAAGGCCGGGCTAACTCCTATAGCGAGTGAAGTGAGAGAAGCATTGCGTACAAAATCGCGTCTTTTCATTGGGCTAGTCTTTTGAACATTATAAAATGAGGTCCTATACCGGGTATATCAAATGCCGTACCCTTTTTTTGGTAGCCCTGCTTTTCGTAAAAAGGAACGGCCACCAACCGGGCATTCATCCAGAGGATTTCTGCCTTTCGTTCTATTAACGCTTCTTCACCACTCTTCAGTATACGCATACCCAGTCCTTTTCCTTGATATTCCGAGAGTACTGCCATCCCTCTCAATTGGTAGGCATTAGTCCAATTCATTTCGGAATTATCCTGTTTCAGAAAGGTAGCCACAGCGGAAAGTCTTTGGTCGTAAAATCCACCTAGATGCAGGGTTGTTGGAAGATCATCCCCGGAAAAAGCACAACTCTCGAGCGGTCTTCCTTTGCGCAAAACAGGATGGCGCACCGGATAGGTTTCGGTATCTGCAATGGCTTTAACAGTCCACATGGTTCAAGGCTTTGAACAAAAATACAGATTCACTGGGAGCAATCCGGTGACTTAGCGGTCCAGGAAAAGAAAGCCCTGGAAGTTCAGTTGAAGGTCATTGAGTTTTGCGATGTAGTAATACACCCCTTCGGGCAGACCTATATCGGTGCCGTAGAAGGTGCTGCCTGTATTGGCATTGCCATCGAATTCATTGGTGTAGTTGTCGAGCTCAAAGACTTTTAGGCCTGCACGATTAAAGATGACCAGGCGGTTGTTTGGCGATTGTAGCAACTCTTCAATAACCAGGCGGTCATTCACATTATCTCCGTTAGGAGAAAGGAAGTAGTTGTCCAGGGTTAAGACTTCATCCGGTTCATCCAAGACACCAAAAGTAATAGCGCTAAACTGATCTGGCACTAAGGGTCCACTGGTTATGAATCCTTCATCCAAGGTCCCGCTTCGGTTTTGTACAGGTAAAGGTACCCACTGCCGAAGTGCAGAATTCCAACCGACCACCGTAATCGCATCGACATTGGCGGTGAGAGAACTCAGGGCACTATTGGGATCCCAGTTTACTGTGAGAGCAGCTGTTCCAGCGGCATCGACCAGCCAGAACTCAAGGCTGGACACTGCATCCAGGCTAGGAGCGAAGGAAGCCGTGTTGAATCCTTCATTCAGCGATAAGGGGAAACTCGGATTTTCCGAAAAGTAGGTGGTACTACCGTTAGAGGTCGATGCTCCAAAATTGAAGTCCACGGAGCGCAGGCGATTCAGGGTTCCTGTTGGAGCATTAAAAACGCTTTTTTGAGCAAAGCTTACTTGTCCGTTCACTTTACTTTGATCTGTGCTTCCTTGTAAAAAAGAATTGCGCTCGTAAAAGGCACTGATAGAAAGATCAGTCCTGGGTGTTCGAATATCCCCTTCAAAAAAGTCGAAACCGTTTTTTATGAATAAGCTTATGCCCAAATCAAGGCCCGCTTGGTTAAAGAGTTCTGCATCAAAAAGGACCAGAGGAAAGGCTCCCGTCAATTGCATGGGGCGGTCTCCATAAAATCCAACCAATCCGAATCCATCTTCCAAAGGAGCGTCGTTGATCCAGTCCGCATGCACTCCCACCTGGGCGTCAGGTGCCATATAGAGGTTGCCGATGTGGTACACACCGTTTTGGGCTGAACACCACTGGATGAAGCCAAAAAGCAAAAAGATGATGGAAAATGCTTTTCTCATTAATTGATTCTATGCCAGTTGGTTCCGTCACTTTGAAGCCAGGTAATCCCCGTCCCGAGTACCGTGGTGCTTGATCCACTTTCATCCAAAAAAGGATCTGAGGTGGTTATCGCTCCTCCGGACAGATTCTTTAATATCAAAATTCTCCCCGCTTCCTGACCCGGTAAGGTCAAATTGGTTACCCCGACATTGAGAATAAGGGTGTAATCCGCATTGGTGACTACCGTAGTCGCTGTATTGTCGGCTCGGATACTGTTGAAGGAATTCAGCGTAACCGAGGAGGCGATATTCGAAATGTCAAGTGTCCTTCCTGTTAAGCTGATCGTCTGTAGTTCGTTCGAAATACTCAAATCCGCATCGGCGGTGTTGTGGGCTGCAATGGCCGTCGCATTGGTCGTGATATTGGTCGTATTGGTCCCAATATTGGTCGTATTATTGCCAATGTTCGTGGTGTTCGTCCCAATGGCTGTGGTGTTGGCCGTAATATTGGTCGTATTGGTTCCGATAGCCGTGGTGTTTGTTGTAATGCTTCCCGTATTGGTCGCCACCGTTCCTTGTAAAGTAGTGATGTCGTTGGCGTTAGTGGTGATGTCTGCTGTATTGGTCGCGATCTCTGTTGCATTGTCGGCAATATCACTCGTATTTTGAGCAATATCGCTGGCATTTTGAGCAATGTCGGCGGATTCTTCGAGGGCTGAAAGATCGGCCGATGTACCCGTTCCTCCTTCTATATTGATGGCCAGTTGGGCGCTACCGTCCAAAGTGGCGGTACCTAAATTTTGGTCGTCTGTTCCTAAAGTGTTCAGGGCAACGGCCAGAGTTCCTGCAGAATCGGTGATCTCCAAATTCCCGGCATTGACCTGAAAGGCCGTATTGACTTCATTGATTGGACTTCCATCGGTATCAGCGGCAATAATGTTGTTGTTGTTGTTGCTGTTGTTGTTACTC
>CAZLGZ010000032.1:0-18838 GCA_964558965.1 uncultured Flavobacteriaceae bacterium | reverse complement strand
GGGCTGGAACGGATGGGGTCCCGGATGGGGTTGGAATGCAGGCTGGGGCTGGGCCGGTTGGGGCTGGGGCCGCGGCTGGGGCTGGAACAATCGCTGGGGACATCCGAACTACTACACCCGTGGCTACAACTGGGGCCGCAACGGAGGGCGTCGCGGATATTCCAATACCGCAATCGCAGCGAATTCGCTTCGAGGACGTTCTAATTTGACTACGTCACGTAGCGCAAGAAGCGTACGTTCTAATAGCACTACACGGAGTTCACGTATGAGCGCTTACGCACGGAATCAACAATACCGTTCGAACCGTACGACTCGGGCTACAGGGCGCACCTATAGCAACACCCGTTCAGGACGAAGTAATTCCTATGGCAGAAGCTCAGGAACAGGAAGAAGTTACGGCAACAGCTCTACAAGAAGCTCTGGCAACAGCGGATACCGAAGAAGCTCTTCCGGTTCTAGCAGAAGTTCAGGCTACCGAAGTGGATCCCGTTCTACACGTTCTTCCGGAACGCGGACTTCCTCTGGATCGAGAAGAAGTTCGTCTGGGTACAGCAGTGGACGCAGTTCAAGCAGATCCAGTGCACGCAGCTCGAGCAGCAGATCGAGCAGCCGTTCAAGCGCGAGAAGTTCAAGCAGCAGATCGAGCAGTCGCTCTTCAGGTGGCGGAGGCCGATCTAGCGGAAGAAGAAACTAATTCTCGGGCAGACTAAATTCAAATTATCCAAGCAATTCATCCCATGAAAAAGAGTATACTATCACTAGGATTGCTCCTGGCTGGCTTTGCCTTTATCCAGGCGCAAACAATTGACGATGTGCTTCGCTACAGCTTAGAAGACATCAAAGGAACAGCACGCTATCACAGTATGGCAGGAGCCTTCGGAGCACTAGGCGGAGACCTTTCAGGCCTGAATGTCAATCCTGCTGGTTCTTCGGTTTTTTCCGAAGATCAGTTTGTGTTCACTGGCAATTACTTCAACATCCAAAACGATGTCTCTTATGGAGGAACGCTGACATCTAACCCTTTTAACAGCATCGATTTAAATCAGGCAGGAGCGGTTTTTGTCTACCGCAACAACGGACCCTGGAGAAAAGTGGCGCTGGCAATTAACTACGATCAGGTACAGGATTTTGACAACGAATACAGAGCGGTTGGCAGCAGCGAGGAAGGAATTGACAATTACTTCCAAAATTTTGCCAATGGGGTTCCTTTCGGGGATCTTTTACTACGCGATGGTGAACTTCTGGAAGAAGGATACCTCAACGTAGGGCGTGATCTAGGATTTGGAAGTCAGCAGGCCTTCCTGGGGTATTTTGGTGGGGTCATTGATCCGACGGATGCCAGTAACGAAAGCGGAACTACCTATGTCTCCAACGCGAGTTACAGCAGTGTTAACCAGGACTACCTGCAAGCCACCAATGGCTACAACAGCCGCATAACGGTGAACGCCTCAGGGCAATACGAGAACGTCTTGAACATTGGAGCCTCCCTGAACTTTCACTCGATTTTCTATGAGCGGACTACCTTCTTTTCAGAGAGCGGTTACGACACCGGTTCAGGAATCAGTTTTGTAGACTTTGACAATTTTCTGCGTACCCAAGGAACAGGTTTCTCGTTTAGTGTTGGCGCTATTGCGCGGTTGGGAGATGTTCTTCGAATTGGCGGTAGTTTTCAGTCTCCTACTTGGTACCGCTTAACGGACGATACGGCTCAACGCATAAACTCAGACTTGGCTGATTCGGACATCCGCTTTATCAACTTCAACGTCTTGAATTTCTTCGATGAGCACCGAATCAAAACCCCTTCTAAAGTAACTGGAAGTGCAGCTTTGGTATTCGGAAAGCAAGGGCTTTTGAGTTTTGATTATGGATACCAAGACTTCTCTACTGCGGAATTGAGACCCAATTCGGATCCTTCATTTGCCGCCGAAAACCAATTGATCACGGATCAGCTTGGGGTCGCTCAGAGCTTTCGTATTGGAGGGGAATGGCGTTTTAACAACATCAGTCTACGAGGCGGTTACCGATTGGAAGAAAGCCCGTACGAGAGCAGTGACTTTATTGGAGATCTAGAAGCCTACAGTGGTGGACTCGGCTTCTCCTTTGACGACAGTCGTATCGATCTTGCGGTCAGTCACTCCCAAAGAATGGTCAATGAATTCTTCTTTGATTCTGGGAGTACCAACTCCTCCTTAAACGATCAGAGTGTAACGAATGTCGTCTTGAGCTACACCTTAAAATTCTAAATAGAAAAAGCCCGGTTTGACCGGGCTTTTTTAATGCTTTATTTAACGCTTTAGCGTAAAATGTGAGCGGGAAGACATAGCGACGATGGTGCCTGATTCATCCCGTTCAAAATCGACTCGGAACCAATAATCCGTAGCCGGCAGGGGTCGGCCATTGAAAATACCATCCCAACCCACAGAACCTTCGTTCAGTTGCTTTAACAGCTTACCGTAGCGATCGTAGATGTAGAGGCGGTAAGCAAAAGGAAAGTTAGGATCTATCCCTCTCAAATTCCAGCGCTCAGTCTCAGGAGTTCCTGTTCCGTCCGGGGTAAAGAATCGCGGATAACCCAAGACGTAAACATCGGTGGTCAAGGATCCACAACCATTCTTATCGTTGATTACCAGGTTGTTCAATCCGGCAGGCACATCCAAGAAAACGGGGTCATCTTGAAACTCCCCGTCGTTTAATCGGTACTCGTAACTGCCATTGCCCACGGTATTCACTTGAATCGTATACGTGTCTAAATCACCATTAAGGTAGTCATCAATTACCTCAACGCCGGTAATCGGATTGAGCACAGGGGCCGAATACCAAGTGATTAATATATCATCCGAAATAATCTCGCCAGATGTTGTTTCAATGGAAACGAAATACCTTCTAGAATCTTCAGGCGGAGTTACAAAAGGATTGGGTGAAGGTATAGTCAACTGAGATTCATTAATACCGGATAACAAAACCTCATCAATCACCCCATCGTTGTCGTTATCCCGTGTCCAGGTGTAGTTAACTACATTGGGTCCAGCAGGGCTGCTAGCGGCCGAAAGAACCACATCGGGATCTCCTTCACAGCGAATAATATCGTTCAGGCCTAAAAACTCATCTCGGATGGTACAGTCCAAAGCTGTTGCGGGGTCGTTATCGACCAAGGGACCGGTGAAAGTCAGTTCATAAGGCTCTGGATCCCCGTTAAAGTTGGTGTTGTAGTTGTTGATGAAGATGTAATACACTTCCCCTGCCGTAACCTGAATCATTTCGTCATAGGTGTTTTGACTTCCGGTCACATTGGGAGCTCCGTTTTGTCCGCTGATGGGGTTGGTCCCCAAGCCCGTATAGCCGGTGACATTGGCTTCGTAATTACATCGAATGGGCTGCACACTCCCGTTACTGATATCGGTGCATTGTACATCCGGCCCAAAGACCGCAAAATCCCAGTCAGCAGAATTACTGAGGGCTTCTATATCAAAACCAATCATACCGTCTTGGGAAGCTCGAAACACATACCAGGAAGAGTTGTTCTCGATATTGGCGTTGTTACTACTCCCCTTCTCTAAACAGCCAATTTGAGTGATCACATTGGGATCAAAATCGTCCGCACCACCGCCATCGGCAAGCCCGGCGTAGGGGTCATCAGCACAAATCGGAATGGGAGTAAAACAATCGGGAGAATTTTGCCCCTGTACCAGGAAGGGCAGCAGGAGGAATATGAAGCAACAACTAGCACGATACAGTGTTCTCATCGGGATTTGGGCTAATTTTTGTTCCGCAATAATACAACACCTATAACTGTACTTTCCCCTACTTTATTATGTAAATTTTTAAGAGTTCCTGACTTTTCGATCAATGACCGTACACCTCAAAAAAGAGATTTTAGCGTACAAGAGCGAAATGAGTACGCAAATACTTGGCTTCGCTTCGGTTACCTCGGGTATCGCGGTAAGTCAATCGAAACCAATAATCATCACGAGGCAAGGGTTGACCTTGGTAAGTACCGTCCCAGCCGCCAGAATTGGCCGTGACTGTTTGAAGAAGACGACCGTTGCGGTCAAAAATGGATACGATTGGATCTTCCAGAAAATCGAGCCCTACGATATGCCAGGTTTCATTTTGTATATCTCCGTTGGGTGTAAATAACGCAGGAAATCCAACGACGACAATTTCTTCGTCAATGCTGACACAACCCTGCTCATCCTGAATAACCAATCGATGTACACCAGGGCGAACTCCCGTAAATCGGAAGCCCGGCTGAAAAGGTCCTCCGTCAAACTGGTACCTAAAATTACCCGGTTGGTCCATCACCACGGTAACCGTGCTCAAGGCCTGCAAATCATCAATCTGAATTTCTTTAATCACGGGCACTTGAACCGCTTGTACCTGAACGATCCTTGTGCTACTGCAACTGGACGATCCAAAGTTATTGGTAATGGTCAATTCATAGTCTCCGGGGTTTTCGACCCACAATTCTGGGCCCCTATCTCCCGTACTCCATTCATAAGAATAGGCTGGGTTGGGGTTGTCTTCGCCAATAAGTACACCCGGATCATTCCCGCATTTAGACACCTCTAATGGAAAGTCAAAAAGTGGCTCAGACAGGGCACTGAGTTGAAAGTGATGTGAAGCGTCATAACAATCTGGATTCAGTCGAGAACTCACCCGGGCATAAACCACTTCTGTTCCCGGGGGGGTCTGGTACTGCAAGGGTAAGGCTCCAACACCCAAGTCGGCGTCCTGCTGGGAATGGTGATAGCTTACCCGAAACTGGCTAGGGTCCTGACTGCCCAATGCTTGAGAATCCAAAGCGGATAAATCGAAAAAGACCTCCTCCCCGAGGGGCAAACAATAGCCCTGGTCTTCTATGGGAAAGGAATTCGGTATCTCGGTATACTCAATCTGAACATCACTCACCCGGTTCGTGTTTTCCGGCAAATCCACCACAACCCGGTATAATCCGGCCTGTAGAACAGTATAGCGGGGTTTGTCCTCCCCGGGAAGTAGTTCAAATCCAGTTCCAAAATCGGCATACCATTGGTATCCCAGGGCGCCCATGGTTGACGCATTGAGTTCAGTCGTTCCGTTCTCGCATAAGATCTGTCCTGGACCTAGGAGGTTATCCACGATGGAACAATCCAAGGCGGTATCCGGAAAGTCCAAGAAGATTTGTCCAGAGAATTGGATAGAAAAACCGGTGTTCAGGTTACTAAAGTTGTTGATCAGTAAATAATATTCCTGTCCCGCCTCTACCTGGAGCCAGTCCTCGTATTGCACGGTTAGATTATCTCCGGTAGGGTCTTCGCCTACCCCGATATAACTGTTCTGATCCCGGTTATCGAAGAAATTACAACGTACAGGCTCACCGAGTTGAGCGCAATCATTGGTCTGGTACAGCGCAAAATCCCAGTCCTCCGAAGGGTCGTGCATGATGTTGAAACCCAATTGACCGGATGCACCTACACGAAAACGGTACCAGGCCGAATTGGACTCAATGGCGCCTGTAGTGGTTTGTTCTAAACAACCACTGCTGGCCGCTCCATTAAAGTCATCAGAAGCGTATCCATCGGTACCTGAATTGATCGGTGTATTGGAACATATGGGGATGGCCGTCGAGCAATCCGCCGAAATCTGTGCCTGCAGAATATGGCCAGAGAAAAATAAAACGACGACAAAGTAGAATTGCCCTTTCATAAGTAGCTGTAGATTTGGTAGTTGTAAAAATATAACGGAGTCCGGCTTAACAAGAATTTATGTTGTCAACCGGGGGTTTGGAGATGTTAATCGCCTATTAATGTATATCTTTGCCCCCTGATTTAGCCTTATGAAAATCGATGAACACATCGACCAACGCTGGGAAGAAAACGAAGAAGATCACCTGAGTAGCGCTCAGGATACTCCCTTGAGAAGAGACGCCTTTGCACTTTCTGATCAAGAAAAAATGGACCGTATCCAGAAGAATGTAAAAGACATTTTGTGGACACTCGGTATGGATCTGGAAGACGACAGCATCAAAGGCACACCAAAGCGGGTGGCCAAGATGTTTGTCAAGGAGATCTTTGGAGGGCTTCATCCCGACCGCAAACCCACCTCCTCAACCTTTGACAACAAGTACAAGTACGGGGAGATGTTGGTAGAAAAGAACATCACGCTCTATTCTACTTGTGAACACCATTTGCTACCCATTGTCGGGAAGGCACATATCGCCTATATTTCGAATGGGACCGTAGTTGGGCTGTCTAAAATGAATCGTATTGTTGACTATTTTGCTAAACGTCCACAGGTTCAGGAGCGTTTGACCATGCAAATCGTCAAAGAGATGCAGGCCGTACTGGGAACAGAAGATGTGGCTTGTGTCATCGATGCGAAGCACCTCTGCGTCAATTCACGCGGAATTCGCGATATTGAGAGCAGCACGGTAACCGCGGAATACGGTGGGGTCTTTAAAGAAGAGGCTAAACAACGTGCGTTTTTGGACTACATCAAATTAGATACGGACTTTCATTAGAGCATGGCTCCACTTTACCAACAACACCCGATTTACGTCACCAATTCGCTAAGCGGAAAAAAAGAAGAACTCCTTCCTCTTAAAGAGGGTTATTTGGGCATGTATGTCTGCGGACCCACCGTATACAGCAATGTCCATTTGGGGAACTGCCGTACCTTCTTGTCTTTTGACATGATATTCCGCTACTTCCGTCACCTGGGGTACAAAGTGCGCTATGTCAGAAACATTACCGACGCAGGGCACCTGGAAAACGATGCCGACGAAGGAGAAGATAAAATTGCCAAAAAAGCCAAACTAGAGCAGCTTGAGCCTATGGAGGTGGTGCAGCGCTATACCGTAGACTTTCACCAAACCCTAGAAAGACTAAACTTTTTGCCGCCCAGTATAGAACCGACAGCTACCGGGCATATCATTGAGCAGATTGAACTGATCAAAGAGATCATCGATGCCGGCTATGCCTACGCACAAAATGGTTCGGTCTACTTCGATGTTATCAAATTCAACGAAGACAGAGAATACGGTAAACTCAGTGGTCGCAAGCTGGAAGATATGATTGCGAATACCCGTGAGTTGACGGCCCAAAGCGAGAAAAAAGCACCGCAGGACTTTGCCCTTTGGAAAAAGGCAGAGCCTCAGCACATCATGCGTTGGCCTTCACCTTGGGGGGATGGTTTCCCGGGATGGCACTTGGAGTGTACTGCGATGAGCACCAAATACCTCGGAAAACAGTTCGATATTCACGGGGGCGGAATGGACCTCAAGTTCCCCCACCACGAATGCGAAATTGCCCAGGCGGAAGCTTGCAATGGGGAAACCCCAGTGCGCTACTGGCTCCACGCCAATATGCTGACGTTGAACGGTAAAAAAATGTCGAAGTCGACGGGCAACAACATTTATCCGAACGAGATCTTCAACGGCAGCAGCCCTTTACTTACCAAGGCCTACAGCCCTTCGGTAGTTCGTTTTTTCATGCTACAGGCCCACTATACCAGCATTTTGGACATCAGTGAATCCGCCTTACAAGCCTCTGAAAAAGGGTATTTGCGCTTGATGGATGGGCTAAAAAGATTAGAAAGCCTAGTCGCTGGCAAGAACAGCGACTTTGATTTAAAAACTTGGACGGCCAATTGCTACAAGGCGATGGGAGATGACTTCAATACGCCTATCCTGATTGCCCACCTTTTTGACGGTGTCAAGTTTGTCAACCAGGCACAAGAAGGCAAAATGTCTTTGAACGCTTCCGATTTAGAAGAATTCAAGCGCCTTTTCAAGGCTTTTGTATTCGATGTTCTTGGGCTGTTAGCGCCTCAGCAACAAAGTGGGAATAACGAGGCTCTTAATGGAGCTATCCAACTCCTGATCGACTTGAGAACGCAGGCAAGAGGTGACCGGGACTTTGCCACATCAGACCGAATTCGAGATGAGTTGGCCAACCTGGGCGTGCAACTCAAGGACGGGAAAGAAGGAACCACCTATAGTGTAGAATGAAAAAACGCGGGCTCTCGTATTGGTTAAGCCTCCCGTTCATTGCACTGGTTCGCTTTTACCAGTACGGTATTTCGCCATATACGCCGGCCACCTGCCGCTACTCCCCTACTTGTTCGCAATACACCCTGGAAGCACTAAAAAAGTATGGACTTTTTAAAGGAGGTTGGTTGGGAATCAAACGGATTTTTAGTTGTCACCCCTGGGGTGGACATGGGCATGATCCTGTACCCTGATTCCCGATCTCACAAGAAAAAGTGAAACTTGAGTCGATGAGCTAAATTTTCCTGCTCTGGCTGGGGTTTTTCCTTATTTTAGCCAAAAAGCTCAACCATGGTATTTCTCGGAATCAACTGGAACCCGGACGACACCCTTTTCACCCTAGGGTTTATCCAGATCAAATACTACAATCTTTTGTGGATTGCAGCCTTTATTGTGGGCTGGTACCTCATGAAAGAGATCTTCAAAAAAGAAGGTCGTTCCCAGGATAAACTGGATTCCCTGTTTGTATACGCGGTGGTTTCCATCATGTTGGGTGCCCGCCTCGGTCATGTGTTTTTTTACGACTGGGGATACTATCAAAACAACCTCATCGAGATCCTGCTTCCGATTCGCGGTAGCCAAGATGGGCGATTGTTCGGCTTGATCAACGGTTATGAATTTACCGGATTTACCGGCTTGGCCAGTCATGGAGCAGCCATCGCGGGTGTTATTGGTATTTATCTGTATTCCAGAAAATTCGAAGACATCAAATTCTGGTGGATTCTGGACCGCATTGGTATTGTGAGTGTGATTGGAGCCGCCTTTGTGAGAATAGGTAACTTCTTTAATTCGGAAATCAATGGGAAGGAAGTCGATGAAGGTTTCGCATTGGCCACCCGATTTATTCGTGACTCCTCGGATATGCCAGCCTACAAGGCCATGGCCATCACCAAAGAAAAGACAGCTAGTGCAGCCTATAAAGCCCTGGAAAACAAACCTGAATTTGCGGATCAATTGGCCGCTATTCCCTTCCGCCACCCGGTTCAGATGTATGAGGCCGTAGGGTACGTGATTCTTTTTATTGTGATGTA
Organism: uncultured Flavobacteriaceae bacterium; assembly: GCA_964558965.1. Classification (GTDB taxonomy): domain Bacteria; phylum Bacteroidota; class Bacteroidia; order Flavobacteriales; family Flavobacteriaceae; genus Aureicoccus. The sequence continues at coordinate 9,781 of CAZLGZ010000032.1, read as the reverse complement.
CTTCGGAATCTACAACACCTCCAAACGCGATAAACCAGGATATTTATTTGGTTTTTGGCTGGTGGGTATGTGGACCATTCGTTTTGTTTTAGAGTTCTACAAGAAAAGCCAAGGAGGCTTTGAGACCGCCATCGGTGATTCGCTTTCTACAGGGCAGTACCTCAGTATTCCTTTTGTACTCTTTGGACTTTACTTGATGTTCCGTCCCAAGCCGGGAGTCAGTATCCGTCAATAATCGAGCTATGGCCACCTACAAATCATATGTATCCTCTTTTCTCGCTGGAGCGCTTATCCTGCTCACTATTGCTTGTGGAGAAAAGGAGCAGAAGACCATTAATACTTCTTCTGATGTTCAGTTCGCCGTGGAAGGTCAGCTCAAGATGTTCAAAGATTCTACCGAACAGCCTTATGCTGATTTCGAGATTGAAATTGCCGACAACGATTACGAAATTCAGACCGGTATGATGTACCGTAAGAGCTTGCGATCCAATCGGGGCATGCTCTTTATTTTCCCTGAAGAACAGCCGCGTTATTTCTACATGAAGAATACCGAAATCTCGCTGGACATCATTTACCTGAATGCGGAAAAGAAAATCATTTCCTTTCAAAAGAACGCCAAGCCACTGGATGAATCTTCCTTACCGTCTGAGGGCCCTGCCCAATACGTTTTTGAGATCAACGGTGGACAAGCCGATGCATTAGGCATGGAGGTTGGCGATCGAATTGAGTTCACTAAAACCAAGTGAATCAGCCCAAAACCCTAGCGATTTATCCTCTGGGAAATCCCAGTGAAGCGGAGCTCCTCGACGAGCTTAAAAAGACCCTTCAATCCGTTTATCCGTGTCTTTCTTCTCTAGGATGGTCCGAATTCTCAGAAAGAGCTATTGATCGCTTTCTACTGAACGAAAGTCGTCACGGAAACAGTGGTCTTTCGCAAAACAAACACTTCAGTCATTTAAGCAGTGGTGAAAAACGAAGAGCTCTTTTCTCACACCTGATCCATGAAGCCCCGGAGGTTTTGCTATTGGTCAGTCCATTAGAAAGCCTGGACCCTGCAAATCGTGCATATTTTCAGGAAGAACTCCACAAGCTTTCGCCCCAATGCTGGATTATCCAGGTTCTCCACCGCCCCGATTTTCTGTTGCCTTGGACGGCAGAAGAGTTGGATTTTGATCTGAGGTATCGCCAACTGGCCCCGCACCAAAATAAAGCCCGATCTACGGAATTTGCCAACGCCATACAGGCAAAGGGCCTGCCCGAATTTGCTGAACAAAAAGCACCACAGCAATTCGACAGCCTGATCGAGATGAAGGGCTTGGAGCTGCACTACGGCAACCGATGCATTCTCCAGGATATTCACTGGCAGGTTCAGACACATGAGTTCTGGGAACTCAGCGGACCCAATGGAAGCGGAAAAAGCAGTCTCATCAGCCTGATTACCGGAGACAATCCCCAGGGCTACGGCCAACCCTATTCTCTATTTGGGCGAAAGCGAGGCAGTGGCGAAAGTGTCTGGGAGATCAAATCCCATATCGGCTACTTCACTCCTGCTCAGCTTCAAGGTTTTGGGGGGTACCAGAACGCCTTAGAAGTCTTGCTGTCGGGTTACTACGATTCTGTAGGACTCTATCAATTGCCCAGCGATCGACAGCTTAGGATCGCCCGCCAATGGCTGGATCTTTTGCAAATCCCCATCAAGAAAGCATTTCGCAATCTTTCTCAAGGGCAACAACGCCTGGTGATGACCGCCAGAGCCTTTTTAAAGCAACCTCCATTGCTTATTCTGGATGAACCGACTTGGGGGCTGGATCCAGAGCAAGTCGCGCTCTTTGTCGAGCTGGTCAATCTGATGTACAAGGAATCCGATGCCAGTCTAATCTATGTCAGCCATCATCCGGAGCAAGGGCTGAAACCAACCCACCGTATACAACTGATCCCTCACGAGGAGGGATCAATAGCAAACACTTATATTGTAGAGTAAGGGCTCTTCTTATTCTGAAGAACCGTCTTTGATGTTTTTCTTCAAGGTATCGAACATGACCGGCGTCGCGATAAAGAGGGACGAGTAGGTACCGACTAGGATACCGATGATCATGGCGAACATGAATCCGCGTAGACTCTCTCCACCAAAAACAAAGATGGCCAAGAGTACAATCAAGGTGGTCAAAGAGGTATTCAACGTACGGCTCAAAGTACTATTCAAAGCCTCGTTGACGTGATCTCCATTCTTCCATCCTTTCAGGTTCACGATCTCACGAATACGGTCGAATACAACCACGGTATCGTTGAGCGAGTAACCAATTACCGTCAGGATTGCCGCGATAAAGGCTTGGTCAATCTCCATGTTAAAAGGCATCACTGCACTGGTCAAAGAGAAGATTCCCAATACGATCATCACATCGTGGAATACCGCCACAACGGCTCCCAAAGAGAACTGCCAGCGGCTAAAACGCAAGAGAATGTACAAGAACACCACCAAGAGAGATCCAAAGATGGCCAAGAAAGCGTTGTTCTTGATGTCATCCGCAATGGTTGGACCCACTTTGGTTCGGTAAAGAATACCGGTGGTTTTATCTTCTTTCAGCTCAACAAAGTCTTCCAAAGTACTGCCATCAGGCATAAACTTCTGCATTACTTGGAAAAGCTTGCCGTGAATTTCGTCATCCACTTCCAGACCTTCAACATCTACCTTGTAGGGAGTCGTTACTTTAATCTGGTTGGCTTCACCGAATGTTTTTACGTTGGTTCCGCTACCGAAAATATCATTCAATTCAGAAGAGATCTCGGCTGGATTTACCGCTTTTTCGAAGCGGATCTGGTACGAACGACCTCCGACAAAATCAACCCCCTCTTGAAGCCCACGGGTACTTAGTGCAAAGACACTAATTCCAACCAAGGTGAAAGAGATGATGTAAGAGATCTTGCGCTTGCCCAAGAAGTTGATATCGAAATTCTTGAACAGGTTCTTGGTCATGGCCGTTGAGAAGGTCAAGACATTTCCTTTTTTGCTCAAATAGCCCTCAATCAACAAACGAGTGATGAAGATAGCCGTGAACAAGGAAGTCGCAATACCAATCAAAAGCGTTGTTGCGAAACCTTTAATCGGACCGGATCCGAACAAGAAAAGGATAATCGCCGTAAGACCGGTGGTAATGTTGGCATCGAGGATAGAAGACAAGGCGTTACCAAAACCGTCGCTAATCGCCTCCATACGACCCTTTCCTCGGTCAATTTCTTCCTTAATACGCTCAAAGATCAGAACGTTCGCATCCACCGACATACCAATAGTCAAAACGATACCGGCAATACCAGGCAAGGTCAGTACCGCACTTAGGCTGGTGAGTACTCCAAAGATCAAGAGGATGTTGAGTACCAAGGCCACATTGGCGAATACTCCTGCACGTCCGTAGTAGAAAATCATCCACGCCAACACAAAGAGCATAGCGATGATGAAGGAGTTGAAACCGCTGTTGATGGCTTCCTGACCCAAAGATGGACCAACAACTTCAGATTGAATTACCTCGGCCTTGGCAGGAAGTTTACCGGCGCGAAGTACGTTGGCAATGTCACTGGTTTCGTCAATAGTAAAGTTATCTCCTGTAATTCGGGCGTTCCCTCCGGCAATAGGACCTTCAGAAACTCCAGGAGCACAATATACTTTTTCATCCAGAACAATAGCAATCCCGGTTTGGTTGTTGTAAGCGATCCCGGTCAATTCTTCCCAGTCTCGGGCTCCCTTGACGTTCATGTTCAAGCTAATGGCTGGACGTCCTCGCTCATCAAAAGTTGGCTGTGCATCAGCGACAACGTCACCACTCATCGCTGGCATGGCCAAACGATTAGACTTGAGGGCGTAGAGGCCTACAAACTCGACGTCTTCGTTCGCTGGACGTTCCCAGGCGAACTTGGTGTATTTTAATTGTGCAGGCAGCAAAGAACGAATCTCAGGCATTCTCAAGTATTCCCCAATAGTCGCTGTATCTGCGATACGTGCTCTGGCGATCTGGTAACCGACGATTTGGAAGTCCAAGAGATCCGTCAACGGTTGACTTTGAGAAAGATCCAAAGAGTCTTCTGCTACATCGGTCAAGAGAGAATCCAATTCTGATTCAGGTTCTTGCTCTTCTGTTTCTTCTTTTGGATCCAAGATTTGAGCCAAACGCTGGTTGGCTTCTGCAATAAATCCGAAGAACTGGTCCTGACGAGGATTGTAGGTTTCCCAGAACTCCAATTGTGCCGTACTGGAAACCAAGGTCAAAACACGCTTAACGTCACGCGCTCCAGGAAGCTCGACGATGATACGACCAGAATTCCCTTCTCGCTGAATGTTGGGCTGGGTTACCCCAAATCCATCAATACGCTCGCGGAGTACTTCGAAGGCAGATTCAACAGACTCGTCAATCTTGCGGCGAAGAATAGGCTTTACCTCATCATCGCTCATCTCGAAATCGATATCCTCTTCCAGACCTTTGTTTGCGAAAATATCAGGAGACGCTAAAGTGGTCGTTCCTTTCTTCTCGTCAAAAGCATCAAAAAAGAGTTCGAGGTAGGTATCCGGGCTGTTCTTGGAAGCTTCGTCAGCGTCTTCCAAAGCCTGCAGGAACACAGGATTGGAGCTGTTGTTGGATAATCCTTTTAAAATGTCTTTTACAGAAATCTGAAGGGTCACGTTGATCCCCCCTTTCAGGTCAAGACCTTTGTTCAGCTGCTTTGTTTTCGCATCGTTGTAGCTGGTGTAACCCAAAACAGGGTCGTTGCCAATCGAGTCGAGATAGCTAACAGCCTCTGCCTCTCGCAGGCTAAGGTAGTTTTCCTGATCTTCTGAAATTTGGCTGATCGCGTAGTTATCGGCGTCCTTCTCTAGCTTATTGGTAATAAAGGTAAAAGAGAGTTGGTAGATACTTACCAAACCGAAAAGAATGGCGAAAAGCCTAATGAGTCCTTTACTCTGCATGAATTCTGGTGTTTATAGAAGTTTTTTCAAACAGCGTGCAAATATATCATTTCAAACACCAATTCCCAATTGGATCAGCCCCCAAATAAAAAATCCCGCCAGAAGCGGGATTTATAGCTCGTATTTTCGATGAAATTAGGTGTTCAACAGACCGTTGGTCTTCTTTACTCCCTCTGCACTTTCGACCATTTTGGCCTGCTCTGCTTCCGAAAGTTCAATTTCAACGATTTTCTCTAATCCATTGCGTCCCAAAACCACAGGTACACCAATGCACAAATCGTTTAACCCGTATTCCCCTTCAAGAAGAGCAGAACAAGGATAAATCTTTTTAAGATCCATAGCAATCGCCTGAACCAATCCAGATACCGCTGCTCCAGGAGCATACCAGGCACTGGTTCCCAACAATTTGGTCAAGGTAGCCCCTCCAACTTTGGTGTCTTCCACCACTTGTTGCATGCGCTCTGGGCTTAGGAATTCTGACACTTTTACACTGTTTCTGGCGGCGTGGTTGATCAATGGAACCATTCCCTTATCACTGTGTCCGCCGATCACCATTCCATCAACATCAGAGATTGGAGCACCAAGGGCTTCAGCCAATCGGTACTTGAAACGCGCGCTATCAAGAGCACCACCCATTCCGATGATGCGGTTTTTAGGAAGACCTGTTGTTTTGTGCACCAAGTAGGTCATGGTATCCATCGGGTTACTCACCACGATGACAATCGTATTCGGAGAGTGCTCCAATAGATTTTGGCTCACGGTTTTGACAATCCCGGCATTGATCCCAATCAATTCTTCCCGTGTCATTCCCGGTTTGCGTGGAATTCCTGAGGTAATCACCACGATATCGGAGTTGGCTGTCTTGCTGTAATCATTTGTGGTTCCTGTAATGGTCGTATCGAATCCATTCAGAGAAGCCGTTTGCATTAAATCCATGGCCTTTCCTTCTGCGAATCCTTCCTTGATATCCAGGAGAACGACTTCAGAAGCAAAATCCTTCATTGCAATGTATTCAGCGCAACTTGCTCCAACAGCACCTGCACCAACAACCGTAACTTTCATGATGTGTGTTTTTCAATTATTCGGGGGCAAAAATAGTGGATTTAACCCATTTGTTCTATGATAATGGGCAGGTCTTGACATAAAATTAATGTTTAGAGTCCTTTTGTCAACCCCAAGAAATTCAGGGCTTTTGGCCATAAGCTTACCGTTGGTCGAAAAATCTATACCAAAACAAATTTCTAACCCGTTATAATAGTCCCAAATCAGTACAAACCTACTTACGCATGAAAAGGCGACACACCATCCTGGGCCTTCTGGTCCTGGCTGTGGCGATCAACTGTTCACGCATACCCGAAAACAACGATCCCATTTTAGGGATCTGGGTGCGAAGCAGCGTTGAATCCTCAGCCCCCGATTCTCAGATAATTCAAGTCAAAGAAGAATGGATATTCAATGATGTCTACCTCGGTCGATATCAGGTATTCCACAACAACTCTTTGCATTTTTATACCGACTACGCCTGGGAACTCCGAGGCGATACCTACCTAATCGATTACTACGGAACAGACTTTCCTAAGGATTCTGTACAACTAGATAACCTGACAGACCCTCGGCAATTGCTAATGCCTTCGGGACAGGTTTTTGCCGAGAAGGAATAAAAAAACCCCTGCCGAAGCAGGGGTTCCTAGTTGAGTTATTTAGTTAAGAAAATCGTGGTTAGGTTTAACGGAATCCGAAGTTAACCGCTGCGGTTAGGGTGCTGAATTCAGAAATATTATAATCGACGTTGATGCGGAAAAATCCGAGTTTCAACTTGGTTCCGATATTGGCCGAAACGGCATTGACTTTGGTCTCTAAAACAAAAGGATCGGTGTACGTGGTTTGAAAAGGTCCTTCTTGAACAGTGTACTGGCCCAATAAAGCATTTTCAGCCTTTCCGCTGATGTAATTCAATCCTCCGTAAAAGTTAATAACCGGAAGCTTGGTAGAGGCTACAGCACTAAACGTCCAGATGCCAAAATCAGATTCTACGCGTTGATCCGAACCGGTAACTCCGCTACTTTCTGTAAACTCGTAATTGAAGTTGACATTAGTATATCCGATCACACCAGAAATAGCGATCGGCAAAACCTTATCGGCAGGTAGGTGAGAAGTGAAATCGTGCTGGATACCTACACCAAAGAGGCCCAGTTCACCTTCATCCTCAATAGAAATCTTAGGGACAAAACGGGCTTTGATTTCGGTTCCTTTAATCAGTCCAACGCTGGCTTGTAAAAATCCAGTAGGGATAAAATTGATTCCTTCAGACAACAATCCCGAAGGCAATTCGAACTCTTCATTGAAAAGACCGCTACCGTCATCGACGACAACAAACACTCCTTCAATATCACCGAGCGCACTCGATACTCTTCGCGGAGCCAAAGGGTCACCATCTCTGAATCTTAAATTTTCGTATTGACTTGGGTCCAGACTAAATCCAGTTTTATCGTCCATGTTCTTGAAAAAGGACATATTACCGACTATTGAAATCTCAAATCCACCCAGCTTTTTCGCTTGTCCGCTATTGTACCAACCATTAGCTAGATTGAACATCAAAGCTTCCGCTGCGGGCGCTGTGTAGTCGTTTGCAAATCGTTCTGCATCCTCAAGACCAGAGATAAAAATATCGTTCAAATCCTGTGCTTGGGTCGTCATGGACGCGCACAAAGCAAAAAGACAAAGAATACGTTTCATTTTTGTAAGTTTTCCCCTAAACTAAAAAAACTCCCCAGCGGTTGGAGAGTTTTTGTTGTGAAATTACTGTTATGTATACGTCTAGCTAGACATCAATGTTGGCATAGACCGCATTCTTCTCAATAAACTCGCGTCTCGGCGGCACCTCATCTCCCATCAACATAGAGAAAATTCGGTCGCTTTCTGTTGCGTTATCAATGGTCACTTGACGCAGGGTTCTAAACTCAGGATTCATGGTGGTATCCCACAATTGCTCGGCGTTCATTTCTCCAAGACCTTTGTAGCGTTGAATACTGGTTCCAGAACCGCCCATGCTTTCTACAATGGAGTCGCGTTCTTTATCATTCCAGGCGTAGCGCTTTTTTGCCCCCTTCTTTACCAAGTAAAGCGGTGGAGTGGCAATGTAAACGTGGCCTTTCTCGATCAACTCGCGCATGTAACGAAAGAAGAAAGTCAAAATCAAGGTTTCAATGTGACTTCCATCGACATCGGCATCACACATGATCACCACCTTGTGGTACCTCAGCTTTTCGAGATTGAGTGCCTTGCTGTCGTCTTCCGTTCCTACGGTGACACCAAGGGCCGTGTAAATGTTGCGGATTTCCTCGTTTTCAAAAACCTTGTGTTGCATGGCTTTTTCGACGTTGAGGATTTTACCTCTAAGCGGCAGAATTGCCTGAAACTCTCGGTTACGACCCATCTTGGCCGTACCACCTGCCGAATCCCCCTCGACGAGGAAGACTTCGCATTTGGCTGGATCTTGCTCGGAACAATCGGTTAATTTACCCGGAAGTCCAGCACCACCCATGGGGCTTTTGCGTTGAACCATCTCCCGGGCTTTAGCCGCCGCATGACGGGCCTGAGCAGCAATCAATACTTTTTCGACAATGCGTTTTGCATCATCCGGATGCTCTTCCAGGTAATCGGTGAGCATCTCCGAAACCGCCTGGCTCACTGCAGAGGTAACTTCCCGGTTACCGAGCTTGGTTTTGGTTTGCCCCTCAAACTGAGGCTCTGCGACCTTCACCGATACAATGGCAGTCAATCCTTCTCGGAAGTCATCCCCGGAGATTTCGAACTTGACCTTGTCCAGCATTCCAGAACCCTCTGCATACTTCTTCAAAGTAGTAGTGAGTCCGCGACGGAATCCAGAAAGGTGGGTACCCCCTTCATGGGTGTTGATGTTGTTTACGTAGGAATGCAGGTTTTCGGAGAACCCATCGTTGTAGATCATGGCGACTTCGACCGGAATTCCATTCTTCTCGCCTTCCATCGCGACAACCTCCTGAATAATCGGCACTCGGGTTTCGTCCAGGAATCGGATGAACTCCTCTAGCCCCTTTTCAGAAACAAAGGTTTCGCCCACAAAGCTGCCATCTTCATTCTTCTGGCGCTTGTCCGTCATGGTAATACTCACCCCCTTGTTCAGGTAAGCCAACTCGCGCATACGATTGGCCAGGGTTTCGTAACTGTACTCGGTGGTTTGCTTAAAAATTTCGTGATCCGGCTTGAAGGTAACTACGGTACCGGTTTCATCGGTATCCCCTACGCTTTTTACCGGGTAAAGGGTCTTCCCTCTTTCGTATTCTTGCTCCCAGATTTTACCATCTCGGTAAACAGTGGCTTTTAGGTGACTCGAAAGGGCATTCACACAGGATACACCGACCCCGTGGAGACCTCCCGAGACCTTATAGGAGTCCTTATCAAACTTTCCACCTGCTCCGATCTTGGTCATTACTACTTCCAGAGCCGAAACCCCTTCTTTCTTGTGAAGACCTACCGGAATACCACGTCCGTTATCACGGGTGGTAATGGAGTTGTCTTCGTTGATAATGACTTCAATAGTATCACAGTGTCCAGCAAGGGCTTCATCGATGGAGTTATCGACCACCTCGTACACCAAATGGTGCAGTCCACGGGTCCCTACATCACCGATATACATGGACGGACGCATTCTTACGTGCTCCATTCCTTCCAGTGCCTGGATACTGTCTGCGGAGTAGTTGTTCTTTTTCTCGTTTTCGCTCATGAGCTAGGCCTTAAATTTTGGCGATTTTCAAATCTCACAAATATAACGAAAAGCTAGTAAAT
>CAZLGZ010000031.1:0-19345 GCA_964558965.1 uncultured Flavobacteriaceae bacterium | reverse complement strand
AATAATATATCGTCCCCAAGAGGAGTGGTTCCCAGTCTAATTTTATAACTGTCAATACCCTCAACTTCTCCCCAATCAATGGCAGCACCAACAGAGATGCCGGAAGCACCGTCCAAAGGGGACACCATTACAGGGCATTGCTGCGCCTGAAGCGACCATCCGAGTAGGATTCCGGCAAGTATGAGCAATTTTTTGAGCATCTGACTTCGTCAAACACTCTAAGATACTATAAATCCCTCTTTTTCAGGAGTGCATACGACCAATAGATGAAAAGAGTCGTCCAAACCAGAGTGATTAAAATTTCTGTGAAACGGACCTCGTAATCGAGCTTCAAGGTTTCCCCAACCTGATTGGCCACCGCCTGCACGGCACCGAGCCTCGTAAAAGGTTCGTCGATGAGTCTGGACATGGATTCCAAAGGAAAAAATCCTTTGATTTTATCGGCCATATCCCAGGAAACCACTTTCCATCCGAGAAGCCCAAAAATGATCTGTTCTAAAATGACCCACAGGATTAGAAAGCCCAAAGCAAAGGCCGAACGCTTTACCAAAATCCCTAAGAAGAGACAGAAGGCAAAAAAGCCGGTGAGTTTGATAAAGAAGGCCAAAAGGAATTCCATATCCCGGAAGATGATGCCTGCTTCGGTATAGTCCGAATAGATCAGCCCCAAAATCATGGAGAGTACAAAGACAAAAACCGTTGAAAGGCCAGCAAAAGAGAGGACAGTCAAGAACTTGGAAGCGATAAACTCCTTCTTGGATAAACCATCGATCAAGTTCTGTTTCAAGGTCTTGTTGCTGTATTCGTTCGCCATCATAGAGACAATGACAATGGCTAAAAACAGCTTGAATATGGCCGTAATAAAGGTGTTGAAATGCCAGATATAAGGGAAGTTAAAAATCCCCTGATCTGCCAGGTGGAATTCAACCGGTCCGATATCAAATTTAATAGCCGCAACCAGGGCGATAAAGGTCAATAGAACAAAGTATGAGATGATCAGCACCCGGCTGGCTCGGTTGTTCCAGAGTTTGATGAATTCTATTTGGAGGAGACGTTTCATTATTTCTTGGTTAAGGTTAGGAATTGTTCTTCGAGGCTCTCCTTACGTTTAACAAGGTGAGACAAGACAAGGCCTTGGTTAAAAGCCCATTGGTTTAAATCGACCGCAGACATTTCTTCTTCCAGATAAGCGGTCATGGTATCGGTCTCCAGTATTATTTTTCCAAACCGCTTGTCTTCTTCCAAGAGGTTTTTCAATTTCTCCATATCGGCACAGCGCAGTTCGAAAAAGCCATGACTGGCCAACATTTCGTCTACAGGACCCGAATAGAGTTTTTCGCCTTTTTGGAGGATGACCACATGGCTACATACTTTTTCGACCTCGTCGAGTAGGTGGGAAGCCAAGAGAATAGTCGTTCCTTGTTGGGCGATTTTTTTAATGATTTCTCGAATCTGGTGAATTCCCTGTGGATCCAAACCATTGGTCGGTTCATCCAGAATGAGTATTTCCGGGTCATTGAGCAGGGCAGAGGCAATGGCCAATCGCTGCTTCATCCCCAAAGAGTAGGTTTTGAATTTGCTGTCTTTTCGATCCAGCAAGCCTACGATTTCTAACTTCTCTAAGATTTTATCGGCTGGTACATCCTTGATCTTACAGACCAAAGAGAGGTTCTGAACCGCGGTCATATAGGGGTAGAAGTTCGGGCGTTCAATGATTGCACCGACTTTTTTGAGTGCTTCGTGAGTCGAAACGGTTCCATCAAACCAGCTGAAATCGCCGGCGGAACGGTTGACTACGTTGAGAATGATTCCGAGGGTGGTTGATTTACCACTGCCGTTAGGGCCCAATATGCCATAGACATTGCCCTTTTCTATGGTAAAGGACAAGTCCTTTACTGCTTGCACCCTTCCATAGTTCTTGGAAAGGTGGTTCACCGTTAAAATGGTTTCCAATATGATTGCTTTTAGCGTTGGTTGTATTGTTGTATAAAGGTAGACGAAGTCTTTAAACTTTTGTTACATTCACTTTATGTCCGAAGAACGATTACTCTCGAAGAAAAAACCGGCCTTCCCGGTATCTCCAGCCCTAGGGACTTACCTCGAAAAGTACAACCGCCAAATTGAAATTCCTGTTTTTTACGACGATTTATTGCGGTTCCAAGGTTCCATTGCCGTCCATGATAAAGACGGCGAAGACACGCTCTGGGTCCGGGTCTATTTCTCTGACTTTGATCGGGAAGAAATTGATCTGAGCCTGAAGCAGGTCTATTCCATCTTGCACTCAGACGGTAGTGATCGCATCCTCGAATTCCTCAATATTGATGCGGTGGATTATTGCACCTTCGGAAATTCAAAACCCTTCCGGGTAAAAGTGAGGAACATTCTCAACGACAACTACACTTACCTCTACATCAAAAAGACCGATGCTTCCCGCATCTACGGTCTTGAACTGGAACACATGCTTTCGCCTTATAACCTGAACTTCTTGGTTTGCAAGGATACCTTGATCGAGGAGCACATTGCGGGTATTCCAGGGGATGTATTTATTAAGGACTACTTGCCCGATTGCAGTTCCAGAGAACAGGCCCAACTCGCCAAGGAGTTCGTCAAGTTTAACGAGCGCTGTATGATCCGTTTACTCGGCGATATGCGGGCGTATAACTATGTGATTGTACCCACACACGATTTTGATCATGTGGAGTACAAAATCAGGGCCATTGACTTTGATCAGCAGTGTTTCGAAGGAAAACTCAAGGTGTACCGGCCTCAATTTTTCAAGGAGAACTTTCGGATGGTAGAGCTGGTCAGTGAACGACTGAAGCAGGAATCCGTCGATCAGTACCAAATTGAAGAAAGATCCATCATTGCCAAACGCTTTAAGAGTACGGCGGACCGGGTTCGAGAATTGATTGAGATCGCCGAAAAAGACTCCATTTCTTTGGACAAGAACATCTTGCGTTTACGAGAAGAAGTCTACGAGATTACCCACGACATGACCTTCCGCAAATGCGAGACCATGGGCGAAATCCTCAAAGCCGTGTTGGATTTTGTGATCCGTAACTACGAAGACATGAATCCCAAAGGATAACTAGCTGTTCTCTTCTCGGTTGAAGTAGACCAGGTAGTAGTACATCTGTCTCTCCTCATCCCAGCCCTTTTCGACAAAGCGCTCAGCCGACTCCGGGTTGATAAAATCCATTTTGATCTGGATGTTGGTGTCGAGCTGAATGACATTCTTAATCTTCTTGCGGGTTTCCGAAACCGCCTTGTTGGCGATATCAAAATGAGAGACATCCTCAATGCTGTACTTCGGGCCCTTTTCAACCTTGTAGTGCTTGAATTCCGGTATGAGCTCTGGGTTTTCGATGACCTCGTTGAGGAAGCTGCTTTCTTCAAAAGCATCATTTTTGGCAAAGTGATTGACCGCTCGGTTCATAAACAACACCTCTTGTTGCTTGTCCTCGGCAGGCAGAACCACGTCTTTTGCAAAATCCTTGCAGAATTTCAGGTAGTTCTTGGTGTAAAATTGCTCGTCGGTACGCGGACATACACCCAAAAATTGCTCCAGCCAGTAACGAGCATCGTAGCGGTTACTGTCTACAGAGAGCACGCGGAAACCTTCTTCCTGATCTACCCGAAAAACAAGGCATCCTTTGTCGAGCTTATTGATGTTGACCCCTTGACGAATCAACAGGTCCAAACCATCCGCCTTTTCAGCGAATTCCAAAAAGTCGTGTTTTAGCTCGCTTTTAAAAATACCAATGGCTTCTATTTTCTGCTGGTCAAGCACCACATCGCTTAAGTGGGCCAAATACACTTCTCCACTTTTGATGTGGGGGTGATTGGACTGTTCAAAGAGGTGGGTAGTGATTTTTTTGGATTCCAGGTGAAAGCTATCCGGGTCCTGAAAAATGGAACAGATCGACTGGTAGACGGGATTGAATTCCAGATCGGCTTCGTGCTCAAACTTGAAGAAGTTTTCTTCCTTTTCCCGGAAGGGTTTAAAGAAATATTCCTTCAGCAAGTGAGCGAGTTCGTCATTTAAAGGGTGTGGCTTGTCAGAAAAAAGGACAGTTTCTCCTTTGTGTTTATTTCCTACTCGGTGCAGGGAAAGGGCCTCGATTTGGGCCGAGTATAAGTTCAGCATAAATTAATTCCAGTTCTCGTCAAAATCCAGGTCGTCGTAGCTGTCTAAAGAGCCGTCAAAGTCGACTTCCGGATCTGCTTCAAAATTCTTTTCAGGGGGTTCGGCGGGCATATCTCCGAAGGTGAATAGCAATATGGGGTATTGTTGTCCAGCTTCTTTTTCAACCACATCGGCCAATTCGATAAAAAAGGTCCACATATTAAAGTAATCATACACGTAGATCAACTTGGGTTGATCCGCGTGCATCACTTCTTGCAGGTGCACCTCATTCATCAGGCGAGGGGGCTCCACAGCATCACCCATATCAAAGAGGGCTACTTCTTCATCCTGTTCCCAGTTTTCGTTGCAGGTGTAGAAGGAAGCCATCTCATTTCCGGCGAAGCCAAAGGCTTGAACCACCACATTGTGAAAATCCTCCAGACTGATTTCTTCCTCAACAGCGACGTCTCTAAAGACATCTTCTTCCGCATCCAGTATAATTCGGATTTTGTAAATCATGATTGAATTGCTAACGCGTAAAATTACAAAGATTTTCTACTTGCTCTGTTGCGAGAAACGGCCAGCCACAAATAGTACTGAAGTCCAAACAGGGCGCTGGCTAAGACCAGGTGTAAAGGCTGAGTGCTGAAAGGGAAATCGAAGTAATACAGGGCGATGCCCAAGACAATCTCCGCAAAAATCAAGAACAAGACAGCCCGCAGCTCGGCCAGAGCAAATCCCAATTTTTTCATGGCCCACCACAGGTAAAAATTCAGAGCAACCACCAATAGAGATAGGGAGCGGTGAACATAGAAGGTCCACTCGGGTTGAGCCAGCCACTGATCCTGGGCGTAGTATCCCATAAATTCAACCTGGTCGTCGACGTATTCCCTCACCTGTGTTCCCAAGTAGATTTGAACCGCAGTGAGAACAAGCGAAAGCAAAAAGAGCTTGGGGAAAGGTTGAGGATAAATCTCACGCCTTAGCGGGTGCTTTTGAAAATGAATCAGGGTGAGGAGCAGGCATACAATGACCAGCGCCATGAACATATGCAAAGTGATCTTGTAAGGATTGAGTACAGAGTACACGACGGTTGCTCCTAGCCAACCCTGGAAAGCCATTCCAAAAACAACGGCCCAACTCAAGTACACATACCGCCGGAAGGATCGCCAAAAACTAAAAGAGCGAAGGGCCAACAAAAGGGTAGCCAGACCAGCCAGAGCTCCCAAAAGCCGATTGATGTATTCGATCCAGGTATGCCATACATTGAATTCCGCGTAATCGTGTAGGGTGTAATCTTCCCAGTTCTCCGCCGCATAAGTTTCACCGGTGGTAAAGTCCTCCTTGGCTACCTTGAGTTCTTCGTTGCGAATAATGACCTGTCCAGCCTCAAATTCACGATTTTCCTGCCAGAGCAAGGCCTGTTCTTCTGTTGGAGGTATCCAATAACCGAAGCATTTGGGCCAGTCAGGACAACCCATGCCACTTCCGGTCATACGCACAATGGATCCGGCTGCAATCACCAAATACACCAAAATCAAACTCCACCAGGCCAGACGTTCAAACTGGTTCATAATCCAACGGGTTTTAATCCTAATTTTTCACCTTGTTTTAGCATAAATTCAAAGGCGGCTTCATGCTCATTCGGAATCACTCCCTCCAGAATGGCCTCCTTAATCGCTTCTTTAATGACGCCGATTTCACGAGAAGGTTGCAAAGCAAAGACCTTCATTATTTCTTCACCACTCACAGGAGGCTGAAAATTGCGCACCTGGTCCCGGGCTTCCACTTCTTCAATTTTTTGACGGACCACCTGGAAGTTTTTTCGGTAGCGTTTTTGCTTATGGGGGTTTTTAGTCGTGATGTCTGCTTCACACAACAACATCAAGTCCTCAATGTCTTCCCCTGCATCAAAAATCAGTCGGCGTACAGCGGAGTCCGTTACAAAGTCCTGAGAGAGAATAATTGGACGGGAGCTCATTTGCACCAACTTTTGAACGTACTTCATCTTTTCGTTCAGGGGCATACGCAGCCTTTTAAAGACCTTGTATACCATCTTACCGCCCAAAAACTCATGTCCATGGAAGGTCCAGCCAATTTTTTTATCGAATCGTTTAGTTGGTCCTTTACCGATATCGTGTAAGAGGGCAGCCCAGCGCAACCAAAGATTATCACTGGTCTTCGCCAGGTTGTCAACGACCTCCAGGGTATGCCAAAAATTGTCTTTGTGACGTTGCCCTTCTACCTCTTCAATTCCCTCTAGCCGAGTGAGTTCGGGCAGTATTTTATGCAGCAAGCCCGTTTTGTGGAGCAAGGCAAAGCCAATCGAAGGTTTGGGAGTTGCCATGATCTTGTGGAGTTCATCCACGATGCGCTCCCGTGATAGAATTTGCAGGCGGTTCTTTTGATCTTTGATGGCCTGAAGGCAGACGGGGTCTATCGCAAAATTCAATTGGGTTGCAAAACGAATCGCCCGAATCATCCGAAGTGGATCATCTCGGAAGGTCAGTTGAGGTTCCAAGGGGGTGACAATGCGCTTGTCCGCTAGGTCCTGTTGTCCCCCAAAAGGGTCCAAAAGTTCACCAAAATGCGCTTTATTGAGCCTTATGGCTAGTGCATTGATGGTAAAATCACGGCGCTTTTGATCGTCTTCTAGACTTCCGTCCTCTACGGCCGGTTTCCGGCTGTCTTCCCGGTAGCTTTCTTTTCGAGCCCCAACAAATTCCAATTCGTATTGCTCGTGTTTGATCATGGCCGTACCAAAGTTCTTGAAAATACTCACCTTGGTTTTGCCGGGTATTTTATTGGCCACGGCCTGCGCGAGCTCTATACCGCTTCCCAGGGTGACAATATCAATATCTTTTACCTGAGGGCGCTCTAACAGATAATCCCGCACAAAGCCGCCAATGACGTAACACTCAAGTCCGAGTTCGTCTGCCACTTCTCCAATGAATGGAAAAATGGAATCCGTTAAAGCTTGTGAATGATTTTCTTGTGCCATGAACCGAATGAACCGAGAAATTAGACCCCTTTCAGCAGTACTCTACGGACAATTTAAGCCAAATCTTTCCGAAGATTTTCTCTGCCAATTAAGTTCTGGCAAAGGTACCACATCGTCCACTGCTATTAAAATAACGGGGCCATTCTCTTTGGGTAAAATTAGAGGGGAATGCGGCCTTAATCTTGGGGCAAAAATAAAAGGGAAGGTAAGTCGAAATGAGCAGATAGGGCCCTCCATTGTCGGGTGTTTCCGCCCTGCTTGACATTGGTCTTTTTCAGAGCCACTTTTTGAGTACCCAGGATGGGGATGGGTTCTGGTGGCTTTTGATCCGTAGGAAGGGAGTGAGTGCCCTGCAGGAGGGCCATGGTTTTAAACCACAAATCATCGGCTTGCGGGCACAGACGCATAAATAGCTCTTCCTCTTTAAAGAGCGGGCTCAGGCTTTTTGGTGGATAAAGGGTACCCCATTGGCCAATGGGCAGAAATGCCCTTGGGTTCACTTCGCCTTCAGCGGGTTTTCTCCAAGCGGCTGATGGTAAGGGTTGTTGATCTTGGTCATACCGAAGATAGACCGTTCTGACGGCTAAGATATCAGTCGGTCTTTTTTGGTGTTCCTCCCAGAAAAGGCTAAGCCATTCCCGGTGATACATCATGTCGTCATCACAGGTAAGAACGACCTCGTCAGGGTAGCGTTCTAAGGTCCCGACCAGTTTTTTGTGGGGGCTGTTTAAAGGGGTAAAATGAAGTTCAACCTGGTCGGAGCACAAGGCATGAACTGCAGGGGGGACTTTGGATTTTAAGGTTTCGTTGAGCCAGATTAGGATTTTTTTAGGCCGGCAACTCTGATCCAGTAAACTGCGGATAACCAAGTGTAAACTTCCTAAGCGAGGTTCGATAGAGGCCAAACTAATCACAATGGGAACTTCCGCTTTACTCGGATCGAGCAATTCTCCCAGCGGGCGCCGCCTGAGTCGCCAGGAATGAAAGAGAGAATAGGGGAGTTCTTTGATGAGTTTCACGAGATGGCCAACTTAAATTTCTGTTCGAAAAGGCATGCCGGCAGGTATTTCAGGCAACTGAATATAGGACCCGATGATGGCATTGTACTCGTCTGGTAAAAACTCATTGCGGCCATCAGCAGGGTAAAAGGTCATTTCTCCAAAGAGGATACGGCCGTCAATGTTGTAGAGGTCGACTCGAACAAAGGGGAAGCGATCGGCCAATTTGCGGGAAACCTCTACCATTTCGTCAAATGCGGGTGGTTTGGGGTAATCGTCTTCCATAGGCTGGTAATTCCCCTGTCGGGAGAAGGCCTGCTTTTCCCATTCCATATTGTAATAAGCCCGGCGGTGCTCGGTGCTGCGGTCCTCATCCACCTGCACAAATTTGGGCTCTCCGTTAAAGCAGTAGAATTTATAATCCGCAATTTCTTCTTTCCCGAGTTCAGCCAGGAACTTTTCGGCCACAAAACGGGGTGGTACATCCTTGTAAGCCCACTCTTTTCCTCCTCGCCAGTACTGGTTTTTCATCTGCCACTTTCGAAGCAGAAAACGGGCCTTTTTTAAGTTGAGTTTGCTCTTATCCGGGACGATGAGGTTGAAGTGAAACCCGTGAGTTCCTTTTAGTACGTACTGTTGTGGTAAGGCGTCAAAATCGACCTCGGAGGCGCTATTGTACAAGGCGATGAGCTCATTGAGGTATTGGGCCCCAATCTTTTCTTCTACATACTCCCGCACAGCGTACTTGTCGACGAGTTGATTGAGTATTTTCGGGCGGTAATACACCTTCATCCAATGGATTTTCTGATTGAATTCCACGGGATTCTCGAGATCCAGCTTTTTGCCGGTGTAGTATTCGTAATACACTTTGGCGTAAAAAGGATCCGGAAGGAACTTACACTTCTTTAATAGAGCGAGGCCGAGTCTGCGCATGGTGGATGGTTGAAGACTTAAAAGAAGACGACTTTTTGCCGTTTCTCGGGTTTTCAATACCCCTAAGGAACAAATATAAATGAAAGACTTTTTTATTTTTGCCGGAAGCAGAAGAACAGATGGATCACCCCAAAATATCGGTTATTGTAAGTACTTACAATTCAGAGGAATGGCTTAAAAAAGTTCTTTGGGGGTTCAACTGCCAGCTCTTTAAAGAATTCGAGTTGGTGATCGCCGATGACGGTTCAGGTCCAGCCACCAAATCTTTAATAGATCAAATGCGGGAGGAAGTCTTTTTTCCGATCCAGCACATTTGGCAGGAAGATGAGGGTTTTCAAAAGTCCAGAATTCTCAATAAAGCTGTGAGTGCTTGTCAGGCGGATTACATCATTATGACCGATGGGGATTGTATTCCGCGAGAAGACTTCACGGAGGTTCATTACATCAATAAAGAAGAGGGGTTTTTCATTTCAGGTGGTTACTATATGCTCCCCATGAATATTTCAGAAATGATTGGGCTCGAGGATATACAGACTCAGCGCTGCTTCGATATTCAATGGTTAAAAGAGAAAGGGATCCCTAAAACCTTCAAAAACAACAAGCTTACGGCGAAGGGGTTTATCTCTAAACTGCTCAATACGATTACTCCGACCAACGCAAGTTGGAATGGCCACAATTCTTCCGGCTGGAAAGCGGATATTGAAAAAGTCAATGGTTTTGACGAGCGGATGCAATACGGCGGACAAGACCGAGAACTGGGGGAACGGCTTTTTAATGCAGGAATTCGTTCTAAGCAATTACGCTACAGTGCTGTATGTGTGCATTTGGATCATAAAAGAGGGTACAAGACACCGGAATCCATTGCCAAAAACCAAGCGATAAGAAAAGAAACAAGAAGCCAGAAAAAGACCTGGACCGATTACGGCATTACCAAGTAATACGCCAATTCGTTTTTCTTTTCGAGGCGTTTTAGCTCGCGGTAACGTTCATATACGCTAAGAGCATTCAAATAGCATATGGTAATTCCTTTCTTTCCGTCCAGAATTCCCAAGCGAAGAATGTAGTTGTTGAAGAATTTCCAGAAGGGCTTAACACACAAAGACACGTAGTTGAACTGCTTTTCTTTGTAAAAAGCCTCCCGGGCCTTCAGACGCCCGTAATGCAACATTTTGCCTTTGTAGTCTTCGAAGTCTTTGTAGCAATAATGCATCAATTTGGATCTCATTTTACCAGAGGTTCCATTGACTTCCAAAGTCTCGTGCACCAATTTACGGTCGGTGAACTTTACCTTGCTCTTTTTGAAAAGTCGGTGATTTTTATCGGTTTGCCAACCACTGAATCTCAGGCGGTTGTTTTCGAACATGAATTGGCGATAAAACCAGTAAGCATCATGTGTTTGAGGCCCTGCAAGAGTTTCTTGAATTTCGTCCTTTAACTGCTCAGTGACTACTTCGTCGGCATCGACAAAAAGAATCCAGTCGTTGCTGGCTTGCTCTAAAGCGTATGATTTTTGAGCAGTGAAGTTTTTGAACGGGTGTTGAATTACCCGAACATTTTCTTGCTGCAAGAGGTACTCGTAAGTGCCGTCTGTACTATACGAATCAATGACAATGATCTCGTCGGCAAAAGCGATGGATTCAAGGCATTTTTCGATATAGCCAATCTCGTTATAGGTAATGACTAAGGCACTTATGCTAGGTGTTTTATAGTAACTGTCCTTCATGCGATCTCTGCGTTGGGGCGTGTCCTCTGTCCTAATAACTAAAAATTACAAAAAAAATTTTACAAGATAGTAATTATCCTACAAAGATAGGAGGATACAGCCTAACACCAAGCGTAGCCCTTGTTAAACCGCGACGTTGTGGGTTCTCAAGGCGTCATTCAAGGAGGTCTTTTTGTCCGTACTCTCTTTTCTTTTCCCGATGATCAAGGCACAGGGTACTTGGTAATCACCTGCGGGAAAAGTCTTTGTATAGCTCCCTGGTATAACAACTGATCTGGCAGGAACCCTACCCTTGTATTCTAAAGGCTCCGGTCCACTGACATCAATGATCTTGGTAGAGGCCGTCAAGACCACATTGGCCCCGAGTACCGCTTCTTGCTCTACGCGGACACCTTCTACCACAATACAGCGAGATCCGACGAATACATTGTCTTCGATGATTACCGGAGCGGCTTGAAGAGGCTCCAGCACTCCTCCAATACCAACACCACCACTCAAGTGCACGTTTTTTCCGATTTGGGCGCAGCTGCCAACGGTTGCCCAAGTATCAACCATAGTCCCTTCATCGACATAGGCGCCAATATTGACATAACTCGGCATGAGAATAGTAGAAGGGGCGATGAAGGCTCCGTGCCTGGCAACCGCGTGGGGAACCACACGAACTCCTTGTGATTTGTAATCTTTCTTGAGTGGAATTTTATCGTGAAATTCAAAAATTCCAACCTCCAGGGTTTCCATTTCTTGGATAGGGAAATAAAGAACGACGGCTTTTTTCACCCATTCATTGACTTGCCATCCCTCTGTCGTAGGCTCAGCACAGCGCAATTGGCCCTTGTCCAGGGCTTCGAGTACCGCTCTGATGGTGGTTTTTACCTCTTCTTTTTGCAAAAGGCTTCGGTCTTCCCAAGCCGCTTCAATGGTTGATTTCCATTCGTTCATTTCCGAAATTTTGGGGCAAAGATAGGGTGCTTTGGGTCGAAAAATGCAGGCTTTTATAGAGATCACAAAATTGATTTACTTTTGTGAAAAAGTGAAGCTTGTCAAGACTCTTAGCGCTCGATTATGGCAAAGTAAGAACGGGGGTAGCCGCCACTGATGAAGGGCGGATAATCGCAAGTGGACTGCCGACGGTAGCCACTTCTGAACTCTTGGACTTTCTGGATAGTTATCTTGCGGAAGAAAAGGTAGGAGCCCTTGTGGTAGGTCTGCCGGTTCAAATGGATGGGAGTCCATCCGAGTCGGAGGGAGATATTCAGCAATTCTTGCGCAAATTTGTGCAGAAATATCCTGAGATGCCCGTGCATAGACAAGATGAGCGCTTTACATCAAAGATGGCGGCTCAAAGCTTGCGTTTAGGAGGTGCCTCAAAGAAGAAAAGACATAACAAAGGTTTAGTAGATGAGATCAGCGCGGTGCTGATTCTGCAGGCCTTTATGGATAAAAACCCCTTTTGATACCTGCGGGATCAGAATTGTAACTGTTATATGGTATTACCTATTGTCGCCTATGGCGATCCTGTATTAAAGAAGAAAGCCGTTGACATCGATGCGGACTACCCAAAGCTGAAAGAACTCATTGACAATATGTGGGATACCATGTACAATGCCCATGGTGTAGGTTTAGCTGCTCCTCAAATCGGCTTGGCCATTCGTTTATTTCTGGTCGATACGGCTCCATTCGCTGAAGATGAAGAGTTGACGGAAGAGGAGGTAGAAGAGCTTAAGGCTTTTAAGAAGGTTTTTATCAATCCTACCATTGTCGAAGAAGAAGGAGAGGAATGGGCCTTTAGTGAAGGCTGTTTGAGTATTCCAGATATCCGAGAAGACGTTTACCGCAAACCTGAATTGGTATTGCACTACCAAGATGAGGACTTTAACGCTCATGAGCTGAAGTTGGACGGAGTTATTGCCCGGGTTGTTCAGCACGAATACGATCACATCGAGGGAATTCTCTTTACCGACAAGCTATCCAGTCTAAAAAAACGACTTTTGAAAGGTCGCTTAGAAAAAATCAGCAAGGGTAAAATAAACGTGGACTACAAGATGCGATTCCCGGCCGTTAAAAAAGGACGGTCTTAGTCCGATAAGCCCTCTTTTTCCTTAATTTCGTCACCCTAAATTACAGACATTGGCACTAGATAAAATTCTTTCTATTTCCGGTAAACCTGGCTTGTACAAGCTGGTCACCCAAACAAGAACCGGATTTGTTGGTGAATCCCTTCTCGACGGCAAACGCATTACCGTAGGTTTGAGAAACAACGTGAGTGTTCTCTCTGAGATCGCCATCTACACCTTGGAAGAGGAAGTTCCATTGCGTGAGGTCTTCCTAAACATTCAAGTGAAAGAAAAAGGAGGCGAAACCTCTGTCAGTCACAAAGAGGATAAACTCAAATTGGAAGAGTACTTCTTTGAAGTGTTGCCAAACTATGACGAGGACCGCGTTTACGCGAGCGATATCAAAAAGATCATTCGCTGGTACAACCTACTTCGTGAAAAAGGAATTACCGATTTCTCGGATTCCAACGAAGAGGAATAGAAGGTTACTCCTCCGTCCCAAAAAGGGGAGACTTGTAGTAATTGATCCCTTCCTTATCCCATTTTTGAAGTTGAGATTTTAGCCTTTCCAGGTAGAAATCCCATTCCCTGTACTCTTGTTGGCTCCAGGCCATCTCGGCATAGCCCGCCATTCGGGGATAGGCCAAGTACTCTAATTCAGCAGAATTGGAGATGGTTTCGGACCACAAAGGCGCTTCAAGCCCGAGAATATTCTCTTGCGCTAAACCGGGTACGGCTTCATCCGGATTCCAGTTATAAGCTTTGTCAACGGGGATGAATCCCGCCCAGGTCAAACCGTATTCAGAGTTTTCGTCGTATTTCATATCCAGGTAGCTGAAGAAGGCCGGAGAGAGAACGACTTGCATTCCTTGTTCTCCTCCTTTTGCGGCATTTTCAGGTGTTCTCCAGTGTTGGAGTACGGTAGAGCTGCCCAGCTTGGCTTGTACAATTTCATCCCATCCCATCATGCGTTTGCCTGCCTTGGTAATTAAGGGTTCTACCCGTTCCAAGAAGTAGATATAGTCCTCTTTTTTGGTCACATGGCTTTCGTCTCCACCGACGTGGAAGTAAGGCCCATCAGTTAGTACAGCAATTTGCTGAATGACATCTTCCAAGAAGGCATAGGTTTTGTCGCTTCTCGTGTCAAAAGTGCTGAAGCCCACTCGTGTACCTGTATAGGGTTTAGGGGTTTTTCCGTTTCCGTTGAGTTCGGGATAGCTCACTACGGCCGCATTGGTATGGCCAGGCATATCGATCTCGGGAACGATGGTGATGTAACGGCTGTTCGCGTAGTCCACCAATTCACGGTATTCTTCCTGCGTATAGAAGCCTCCGGGAGTTCCTCCTACTTCTGTAGCGGCACCGATTCCGGTCAGTTCCGGCCAGCCTTTGATTTCGATGCGCCATCCCTGGTCATCGCTCAGGTGCAAATGCAGGTGATTGACTTTGTAATAACTCAGTTGATCAATAAGGCGTTTAACTTCATCCACACTGAAGAAGTGCCGAGCCACATCCAGCATCATGCCTCGGTAGGCATAGCGCGGACGGTCATTAATTTCTCCACCGGGAACCACTAGGATGCGGCGGTTGGCCAGCGTATCATTGGTTTGTTGGGGAATATTCTGTTTGAGGGTTTGTAATCCTCGGTAGGCTCCAGCGGGGCTAGAGGCTTCTAAAAAGAGGGTATCCTGCCCGATGCGCAATCGGTAGGCTTCGCTTCCTTCCTCCTCGGAGGGCACAGCTCGAATGATCAAGGGAGAGCGTTGGGCGAGTTGTTGCAAGGGGAGCTCCCAACCCGTCTGCTCTTTTAATTCAGCTTGAACACGCTGCTGCAGTTGTTGCCACGAATTGGATTCGTCTTCCAAAAGAATCGGAGTGAGGCTGTCCAGAGGAAAGGCGCTACTGTCTGCAAGAATTTCGGATGGCCAGGGTAAGAAAGCCGTTTGCTTTAAATCTGTTTTGGGTAGATTCAGCACTTCCTTCTCTGGAGTGCATTGGGTGAAGAGGCCCATGCCCAGTAAAAGCAAAAGCGTGGTTTTGATTCTCATAGAGACCTATTTTATTAGATAGGGTTGTAGTACAGTTTTCCAAATCTGGTAACCGGAGTCGTTCATGTGTAGATTGTCCTCAATGAACAAATCTTTCTTGAGCTCCTCTCCATTGAGCATGGGCTTCCAAACGTCGGCAAATTCCATGTTTTTTCTTCTCTTGGACCAGCGGTGAAAACGCTTGTTTAGTTTTTGGTATTGTTCCTTGAATGACCAGCGTGCGATACTCGGTTTGGCTGATATCAAGACAATTTGGCAATCCGGATTGTCCTTCTTGATTCTGCGCACAATTCGACGCATTCTTCTCATGATACAACGCAGGGATTCCTCCATATAGATATCATTATCCCCTTCGTAAATAAAAACCTGGTCAGGATTGTGGTCCAGTATGAGCGGGTCCGTATAGCCTAAAAGATCCTTTGCCGTTGATCCCCCAAAGCCGGTATTGATGATGTTGTGTTGGCCAGAAATTTCCTCCACATTTTTCCACATCCGAATGCTGGAACTTCCAACAAAGACCACCGTTTTTTGGTCAGGCTTGAGACTCGGGCGCAGGGAGTCGTATTTCGCTTTAAGGGTTTGTACCTCTTCATCAAATCGCCCCTGGGCCCAAGAAGTTTGAAAGAACAGGGCCGCGAGGCTAAAAAGTAATAAGGTCTTTTTCATCTAGTCGAGCATAAAAAGGGCGTTGGCCATAAAGAGTTTTCCGTTTTCCCAAAACCCTCGGAAGAGCGGATTGTCCACCATAAAGACAACGGATCCACGTCCCATGGGCTGTACGCCGAAGACCAGGGTATTTTGGATGTTCTTGAGCGCCTTACTTCCGGCAAAACCAGAGACGGCTTGTGCGTTGCCTTCGAGGTAGGCTACATTTCCGCGGTCCAAATAAGAGAAAGCGGACGAGCCCAGTTTTAGGCTAAAATACTCTTGGTCATAACCGAAGGCCATTGGATGACTAGGATCCACCTTGGTTTTAAAGATAGCGCCCGTTATGGCCCCCATAATGCGGGTACGACTGGTCTGATCAAAAGGCTCTGGCTGTCCATTTTTATCACCCTCTCCGGAACGG
Source organism: uncultured Flavobacteriaceae bacterium (assembly GCA_964558965.1). Classification (GTDB taxonomy): domain Bacteria; phylum Bacteroidota; class Bacteroidia; order Flavobacteriales; family Flavobacteriaceae; genus Aureicoccus. The sequence continues at coordinate 3,393 of CAZLGZ010000031.1, read as the reverse complement.
TCGGCGTACTCCAGACCAAAGCCGGCGCTCTCTCCGGCCAGGCTGTTGAGGGCGTTTTCCATTGCAATAAGACGTCCGCCCTGACGAACCCATTCTTTGAGGTCTTTTTTCTCCCGATCACCCAAAACGCCAAAGTATCGGCCGCCGGGTAAAATAAGCACATCGTACTCATCCAGATCGACACGTTGCCAATAGTCGGTGTCTAAAACAGTTAGTGGATAGTGCAATTGCTTTTCAAAAAAGTGCCATACTTCCCCAAAGCGATACAAGTTCACACCATCTCCGCTGAGAACGGCGACTTTCACGGGCTTGATCATTTGCACATAAGAAGAGCCGAAATCCTTTCCTTTGTCGACATAGCCACTGTTTACGGGGGTAAAGTCCTGTTGGTATTTACTGGAGGCCGCTTGTAAGATGGAGGCAAGATTGTCCAAATGGTCGTTGTCGGACTGGGTAATGATTAATGTACCTTTCTTGTAGGTGCCACCTTCAATTTCAAAATCCTTGTATGCCTTGCGAATACGGACCTTTTGTTGCAACAAATCGGCGAGCATACGGGCATCATCCATACTGTTCCAGTCCGCTAGATAGGCGTAGGAAGCATTTAAAGAGGCCGATGTTGTGTTTTTAAAATAAGGGACCTCGGCATGGGAGGTATCGAAGTTGAGCAAAGAGCTGTTATTGCTACTGCCTAAAACAGCTTCCGTCGCCATGGCATCCAAACCATAGGCATAGGGGAGAGACCAGGCCGTGATATCATAGGTCAGAGAATCGGTGAGTTTAGGCTGAGGCTCAAAAAGTACCTTAACCAGTTTGCTTTTGGGCTGACGGCTGTTAACCACTAAAGCCTCTCCATAGCGCTTTGACCCTCGGACACCGGTTTGGTAATTGTAGCCTTTAATAGTCCCTGGGTTTTGAATGCTGTATTCAATCTCGTGGTGGTCGAGTAAAGAAGCCAAGGCTTTGACTTGGTCTTTGTTTCCGCTCATGACATAACTGTTGTACTTAGCGCTTTTGTCCCGGTAGTACTTCGCGTATTCTTGGTTGAGCTTTTCGATGTTGGCAGCCGCGACCTCAACAGTAGACATTCCGGTCGTGTAATGGTGGGCTAATCGGTCTTGGAGACTTAAAGTGTCTCCATTGCTGTTGATTATCGCTAGCCCGGCTCGGCCGCTTCCCCCTTGCTCATAGGTCATTCCTATACCACCGGTGTACATGGGGTATGTATCTCCATAACTCGGGTAAAAGAGATCGAAGCGCTCCTTGGTAAAGTAGAACCAGCCGTTTTGATCAAAATACTTGGCGTGGTTTTTACCGATGGTCCTTTGAAAGCTCCGTTGAAAAGGAGTGATCACTTCATGCAGAGGCTCTGCGGCAGGAGCAAAGTAGTAAGGACTATCGACCCCCTGTTCGTGAAAGTCTACATGAATATGAGGAATCCATTGGTTGTACATTTTTAGCCGTTGCTGGCTTTCGACCTGGGTTAACCAAGCCCAGTCTCGGTTCAAATCAAACATATAATGATTGGATCGGCCTGACCACCATCCTTCCCAGTGTTCCTTGCTATTGGGATCTGTTTGGAAAGGGGTGTTCTTGTATTGATTGTACCAGTTGCTGTAGCGATCACGTCCGTCGGGATTGATGCAGGGGTCCATGATGACCACGGTATTCTTGAGATAGTCGGATTTAGAGGTCAACAAATCGAAAGCGGTCTTCATGGCTGCTTCTGTGCTGACGCTTTCGTTCCCATGCACATTGTAGCTCAACCAGACGATGGCTTTGTCTGAACCGGCGTTACCAGATGTCTGGGCCAAATGGGCTTGGCGAATGGACTCTAAATTATCGATGTTTTCTTTGGTCGAAATGTAGGCCAGTAGCAAGGGTCGGCGTTCATTTGTGGTACCATAGGAGGTCAGCTTCAGCATCCCATTTGAACTTTCGGCCAAATGTTCGAAATAATCGGTCACCTCGTAATGTCGGCTAAACTGAGTTCCTAATTCGTATCCTAAAAATTCACTTGGGGATTGGATTTTTTGAGCTTGTACCAGAGCAGTAAAGCATAGCGCCAGGGCTAATATCTTCTTCATCAACTAGTTGGAGTTTATTCTCGACTTAATTTTAGCCAAATGATTTCGGCCGATCTACTCTAATTAACGAAATTTTAGTAAATAAAGGGAGCGGGTACGATATATTTACAAAGTTTTTGCACTCATGCCTTCAGACTGTTTGTCTTTTACTGAAACCTCCTTTCTTTCTCCCCTGTTGAAAGACTATGTTACGCAGAAAAAGGAGCTCCAACCCTTCTACAACCGTTACCCAGAATTAGAAGCATTTCAGGCGCAAATCGCCGAAAAGTCGAATTCATATAGCCCTTCATCCCGAGCCATTTTGGTTGAGGACTTAAGAAGACAATACACCGGCTTGCAAAAAACGGAGGCTGTCGAAGAACAACTCCAAAAACTACTCGATTCCAACACTTTTACCGTCACCACAGGTCACCAGCTCAATTTAGGGACCGGGCCCTTGTATTTTCTGTATAAAATCAGTGCGGCCATCAATATGAGTCAAAAACTCAATGAGCGATACCCGGATCAACATTTTGTACCGGTGTATTGGATGGCTACCGAAGACCACGATTTTGAAGAAATTAATTTCTTCCATCTCGGAGGGCAAAAGATTCAGTGGAATCGTCCTTTTGGCGGGGCTGTTGGACGGATGAATTTGAGTGGAATAGAGGAAGTATTAACCGGCTTAAAGCACTTACTCGGCCCAGGGAAGCACAATACAACCTTGTTGCAAATAATTGAAGAGGCGTATGCAAATTCCCCCAATTTGGCTTCGGCGACTCGTCAGTTAGTTCATACTCTTTTTGGGGAGTACGGTCTTGTCATACTGGATGCTGATTCAGCTGCTTTGAAAACACTCTTTGTTCCCGCCATGCGGCAGGAACTGGAGCAGCAAAGTAGCTATAAGGCGGTCACAGCAACCAATGAATCCCTAAAGCAGGTACGCTCGGAGTACAAAATTCAGGTGAATCCACGGGAGTGTAATCTATTCTACCTTACAGACCAAAAGCGTGAGCGTCTGGTTCAAGAGAATGGAGGCTTTGCTTTAGCGGATGGTTCCCAGTACTTTGAGGAAAAAACGCTTTTCAAGGAATTAGAGGAGTATCCCGAACGATTTTCGCCAAACGTCATGATGAGGCCTTTGTATCAGGAAGTGATTTTACCCAATCTCTGCTATATCGGTGGAGGAGGTGAGTTGGCCTATTGGCTTCAGTTGCGAGCTAGTTTTGAATCTTTCGACCTGCCCTTTCCCATGTTGCAGCTCAGGAGTACGGTCTTGCTCTGGTCTGCCAAACAGGCTGCTAAGTGGGAAAAATTAGGACTGAGT
>CAZLGZ010000030.1:0-19495 GCA_964558965.1 uncultured Flavobacteriaceae bacterium | reverse complement strand
TTTGTCGTAATTTAGCAGTGCTAGAGGGGTGGTTCCCTCAATACTTTAAGTATTGGTTTTTCATAATTTAAAGTTTGGTTGGTTATTTAGAAAAAGCCTCAACACGAGTTGGGGCTTTTTTTATGGGCATACTAAAATGGAACAACTTTTGGTTATGTATGCGTAAGGACCTATTTGAAGACCCCGACTTTTAGTACATTTAAATTAAAATTTGCAGTATGAAGAAGACTACCCTATCCCTGATATTGGTTGTATTCTTTGGCCTTACCATCCCCTCTTCGGTGAATGCCCAGGATAAAACAAAAGCCTTTAAGGCTGGTGAATGGTTAAAATTCCGCATTCACTATGGCATTTTCAATGCCAGTTTTGCAACCCTTCAACTGAAAAATGACAACATCGATACGATTCCGGTATTCCACGCCGTTGGCAAGGGACGTACAACGGGTCTGGCCCGTCTGTTTTTTAAAGTAGACGATGTATACGAGAGCTATTTTGGCAAGAACGACCTCAAGCCTTATCGCTTTATTCGAAAAATTGACGAAGGCGGGTACACCAAGGACCTGGAAATTGATTTCAATTACCAGACGGAGCAGGCCTTGATGACCGATAACAAAAAGAAAACCAAAAAGAATTACGAAATCCACCAGGATATTCAGGACATCATTTCGGCCTCCTATTATCTGCGGGACCGGGTAGACACCAAGACCCTTAAAAAGGGGGATGCGGTTGATCTGGATATGCTTTTTGACGAAGCGGGGATCTATAAGTTCAAATTGAAATATTTGGGAAAAGATGTTCTTCGGACCAAATACGGGAAGGTAGAATGTTTAAAATTCCGACCTTTGGTGCAAGCGGGAAGAATTTTTAAGGAAAGAGAAAGTTTGACCCTGTGGGTATCGAACGACCTCAACCGAATTCCAATCCGCGTTAAAGCTGATTTGGCAGTGGGATCGCTAAAAGCAGATCTCGATGGCTTCAACGGCCTGCGAAACCAGTTTAAGATTCTCATGAAGTAAACACCATTGCATGTTAGAGGACCATATCGCCTCTCAGATTCGTAAACTCGAAGAAAAATACAAGCACTCAGGACAAGATCTTAGTGCTTACCTCGACGGCTTACTGTATCAGCGATACTTGACCTATTGGGACTATATTCACTTGGATACTCTTTTGAGCCTTCAGGTGCCTAAAACCCACTTTCCGGATGAAGAAATCTTCATCATGTACCACCAGATTACCGAGCTTTATTTTAAGCTGATTCTCCATGAGATGAAGCAGCTAGCGGAATCCTTTGAAGGGGCTGCCGACTTTATGGTGGAGCGCCTCCGAAGAATTAACAGCTACTACAAGGCCTTGATTTCTTCTTTTTCCATCATGATTCAGGGAATGGAAAAGGAGCAGTTCATGCGCTACCGCATGGCACTTCTGCCAGCAAGTGGTTTTCAGTCGGTACAGTACAGAACTATTGAATTCTATTCCACACCCTTAGAGAACCTTGCCGCGATCGACAAGAGAGAAGGACTCAAGAAAAACAGCAGTGTGGAAGATTTATACGAACAAGTGTACTGGAAAAAGGGGGCCACTGACCTGAAAAGTGGCGAGAAAACCTTGACACTAAAACAGTTCGAAAACCGTTATACTCCTAGGTTGCTTCGTATTGCTAATCAGCTGAAAGGCAGCACGCTATATGAAACTTACCTCAAGCTTTCCGAAGCTGATAGGAAGCGGGAAGATCTGATCAGCGAATTGCGACTCTTAGACACCAATGCCAATATCAAATGGCCCCTGGTGCATATGGGATCTGCAAAGCGCTACTTGGGAAGACATAAAGAAGCCGTGGAAGCGACTGGTGGAACCAATTGGAAAAGCTATTTGCCTCCCCACTTCCAAAAAATAATATTTTTCCCAATTTTGTATAGTGAAGTAGAACAAGACGAATGGGGTAAAGCCTGGGTGGATGAATTCCTGGCAGACGGCCCGAAACCGAATTAATGAAGAATAAATACTTTTTACTCGGGCTTGCAGCACTCAGCATAGTGGCTTGCAAGAAAAAAGAGGAGCCCGTCACTAAGCCGCCTGTCACGATGGTGGTTGAAGAAGAGCCTGTCGATATGCGATACGGCTTTAATTTCGAAGAATTTACGGTGGTCCAAGACACCATTGAGCGGGGACAGAGCTTTGGGGAGTTGATGATTGATCACAATGCGGATTACCCCAAGGTGGTTAAAATCGCCAATGAATTTAAGGACACGTTCGATGTTCGAAAATTGCAGTTTGGTAAACCCTACTACATCCTCAAATCCAGAGATAGTATTGAATCTGCTCAAGTCTTTATCTACGAACAAGACAAGGTGAACTATACCGTGGTGGATCTTCGGGACTCGGTTGTCGCTTACCGCAAGCAAAAGCCCATTAAGGTCATCGAAAGAGAGATCGCTGGAGAGATTTCGAATGGAAGTAGCCTCTATTTAACCCTGGATTCTCTTGGAGTCGATCCCAACCTCACCTATGAATTCTCTCAGATCTACGCCTGGCAAGTCGATTTTTGGCGAATTATGCCTGGTGACAAGTTCAAGCTTATCATCAAAGAAAAATACATCAACGATTCGATTTATGTTGGCTTTGAGCCGGTTCAAAACGCCTATTTTGAACACAGAGGAGAACCGCTCTACGCCTTTGAGTACGGCCAGGATTCTCTGAGTCAGCAAGTCGAGTTCTACGACCAAAATGCCATGAACCTGCGACGAGCATTCTTAAAAGCGCCGGTTCGCTACAAGAACTTTAGAATTTCTTCCCGTTACAACCTCCGTAGGCGTATTGCCTATTACGGAAACCGAATTCGACCACACAAGGGAACTGATTTTGCAGCGCCTTATGGAACGCCGATTATTTCGACCGCAGACGGTGTGGTGGTAGAATCCACTCGTCGAGGAGGGAACGGTAAATTCGTCAAGATTCGCCACAACGGAACCTACAGCACCCAGTACCTTCATATGAGCAAGCGTTCGGTAAGTGTTGGACAATACGTCAAACAAGGGCAGGTCATCGGATACATTGGGATGACAGGAAATACCAGCGGTCCGCACGTCTGCTACCGTTTTTGGAAAAATGGTCGCCAGGTCGATCCCCTACGCGAAAAATTGCCTTCTGCAGAACCGATTGCAGAGGAACTAAGAGAGGGCTTCCTGGAGTATATCGTACCGATTAAAGCCAGACTTGATGCGATTCAATACCCCATCAGACCGAATTCTCTTGAGCAAGAAGAGCCCGAAACACCACTAATCACACAGACGCAAGAAGATGTCATTTCCGAGCCATAACCCCACTCAAACCAAGGCTTGGGCAGCCCTCGAAGCCCACTACCAAGAAATTAAAGACCAACACCTCACCGAACTTTTTCAGAATGATCCGAATCGGGCATTGGAATTGAAAAAGGAACTCCCCGGTTTTTTGTTTGACTACTCCAAAAACCGCTTGACCAAAAAAACGGTGGAGTTGTTGGTACAGCTAGCTAAGGAAACCGGATTGGACCAAGCGAAGCAGGCCTATTTTGGGGGAGAAAAGATCAATGAGACCGAAGGTAGAGCAGTACTCCATACCGCTTTACGTTCGCCAGCCAATGCAGCCGTTGAACTCGACGGAAAGAATGTGGTGCCGGAAGTACAGGAGGTAAAGGCCAAGATGAAATCCTTCTGTGACGCTGTTCTTTCGGGTGATAAAAAAGGCAGCAGCGGGAAGGCTTTTACCGACGTGGTTAATATCGGTATTGGAGGTTCAGACCTAGGTCCTGTCATGATAACCGAGGCACTGGCCTACTATCAAAAAGGATTGCGATTGCACTTCGTCAGCAATGTGGACGGAGACCATTTACAAGAATCATTAAAGGGCTTAGATCCGGAAACGACTTTGTTTGTGGTGGTATCCAAGTCTTTTACTACACAAGAAACCCTGGCAAATGCCCAATCGGCACGCAAATGGTTCGTAGAAAGATTATCTGCCGAAGCGGTTGCTGATCATTTTGTTGCCGTGTCAACCAACATTCCTCAAGTAGAGGCCTTTGGCATTGAAGCCCAAAACATCTTCCCGATGTGGGATTGGGTGGGAGGCCGATTCTCTCTTTGGAGTACGGTAGGTCTTTCGGTCGCCTTAGCGATTGGTTTTGATGGTTTCGAAGAATTACTGGCCGGAGCAGCGGCTATGGACCAGCATTTTAAAGAGAGCCCATCAGAAGAAAACATTCCTGTCTTGATGGGATTGATCGGGATCTGGTACAACAACTTCTTTGGAGCGGAATCTGTCGGTGTTATCCCGTATACCCAGTACCTCCATCGTCTCCCGGCTTACTTGCAACAGGCCATTATGGAGAGCAATGGAAAAAGCACAGACCGCAACGGAAATCCGGTCGATTACCAGACCGGAGAAATTGTTTGGGGAGAGCCCGGGACCAATTCTCAACACGCCTTTTTTCAGTTGATTCACCAAGGGACCAAACTGATTCCCTGTGACTTTATTGGCTACAAGAAATCCCTCTATGGGGAGAAGGAACACCACGATAAGCTGATGGCCAATTTCTTCGCCCAAACCGAGGCCCTCATGAACGGTCGAAGCCTAGAAGAAGTGCAAGAAGAGCTTAAAAATCAAGGTCAGGGAGCTCATTTAGCCCCCTTCAAAGTCTTTGCAGGAAACAAACCGACGACAACCCTTTTATTCGATCAACTTAACCCGCACTCTTTGGGTATGTTGGTCGCTCTTTACGAGCATAGAATCTTCGTGCAAGGGGTGATTTGGAACATTTTCAGCTATGATCAATGGGGTGTTGAGTTGGGTAAAATTTTGGCTAAGACGATTCTGTCTGATATTCAATCAGATAGCCTGACATCGCACGACTCTTCAACGACACAGTTGCTTCAGCGGTATAAGAATTAGGTCTTATAGGCACCGGAGCGCTTAACGTTAACTTTACATTAGGACATATTTTGTTAACGTCCTTAACATTCACCTGATACTAGGAGCCCTTTTTTAATACTTCCTTAAGAACCGCCCGCGGATTATGGAGGACTTTTGCAATTCTAATTAAACAATTAAACACTGTTAAGAATGAAAAAGTTACTTCTTGCTGTAGTGGCATCTTTGATGACTACTGTAGCCTTCGCTCAAGGGGTTACGACTTCCTCCATGGGAGGTCAGATCTCTGACAACGCTGGCGAGCCTTTACCAGGTGCCAACGTGGTAGCAGTCCACCTTCCTTCCGGAACGGTTTATGGAGCTGCAGCTGACTTTGACGGTTTTTACCGTATTTCTGGTCTCCGTCCCGGAGGACCTTACAAAGTGACCATCTCTTATGTTGGTTTCAATGATTTCGTAAAAGAAAACATCTACTTGCGTTTAGGGGAGTCTTTTAGAATCAACCCTAAGCTGAGTGAGTCCGCAACGGCATTGGACGAAGTTGTTCTTACGGCTACCCCTAATGGAATTTTCAATTCAAACAAGACAGGGGCAGAGACGAGCATCAACAACCGTCAGATTCAATCTTTGCCTTCAGCTTCGCGCTCATTGGCAGATTTTGTTCGTCTTACACCGGAAGCTCAGATTTCTGAAGGAAATGATGGTTTTTCTATTTCCATTGCAGGTCAAAACAACCGTTACAACGCGATCTATATTGATGGTGCCGTCAATAACGATGTATTTGGTCTTGCTGGATCAGGAACCAACGGTGGGCAGACTGGAGTAAATCCTTTTTCTGTAGATGCAATTGAGTCTTTTCAAGTTCAATTGGCTCCATATGATATTAAAATTGCCGGTTTTGCTGGTGGTGCTATTTCGGCAATTACCCGATCTGGTACCAACGAATGGCAAGGATCTGCTTACTACTTCTTCCGTAACCAAGACTTGGCAGGAAAGACTCCTCCAGACTTGACAGGAACTGGAAGTGATCGTCAGAAGCTGGCTAATTTTACTGCAAATACATATGGTTTCCGTTTAGGAGGACCGATTGTTAAGGATAAACTTTTCTTCTTTGTAAACTACGAGCGTCAAGACGATGAGACTCCTCAGCCGTTTGATCCTGCTACTTATATTGGAGACACCAATGCTGCCGGTTTGGCAGATTTGAGAAACTTCCTAATCAATACTTACGGATACGATCCAGGAGGGTTTGAGAGCAACACCCGAACGCTCATCTCTGATAAAGTAACCCTTAAGTTAGATTGGAACATCAACGACAAGAATAAGTTGTCTCTACGTCACAGTTATGTAGGAGCGGAGAACTTGGAAGCTCGTAACTCTGATTTCAACAGTATTGGTTTTATCAACGGTTCTGAATTCTTCAATACAACGACCAATTCGACAGCCTTGGAGTGGAACTATGCTGGAAATAAATTTGCCAATAACATGGTTATCGGATACACCAAGGTGCGTGACGACCGTGATCCTTCAGGAAACCCATTTCCTACAGTTGATATCATTGACGGTGCTGGTTTCATTAGTCTTGGTGCAGAGCCTTTTTCTACAGCAAACTTGTTGAACCAGGATATTTTCACTTTCACTAATAATTTCGATATCTATGCGGGAAGACACACCATTACTTTGGGTACACACAACGAATACTCTGAAGTAAAGAACTTGTTCTTCGCTTTTAACTACGGAGATTACACTTTCGAAAGTGTTGCTGACTTTATCCGAAATGATGGAGTGGGAATTGATTTTTATCAGCACGGATACGCCCTTGTAGGTGACGGAACAGTTGGTGACGAATCTGCAGGTGCTTCTGAGTTCGATATTCTTCAACTTGGTTTTTATGCTCAAGACGAAGTACAATTCTCTGACAGACTTAAAGTAACTGCAGGTGTACGTTTTGACTTCCCTGTTTGGTCTGCTGGTCCTGTAAACGATGACTTTAACAACAGAACTATTCCTATCCTTAATGCTGCAGGTAAAGACTTGCAAGGTGCAATGGTTGGAACAAGCCCTCGTACGCAAGCCCACGTTTCTCCTCGTATCGGTTTTAATTGGGATGTAAACGGAGATCGCTCTACCCAGATCCGCGGTGGTTTAGGTATTTTCACTTCTCGTATGCCTTTGGTTTGGCCTGGAGGTACTTACAACAACAACGGTATCACGTCCGGTTTTGCCGCTTCATTTAACACTACTGTTACTGAGTTCACCCCAGACATTAACAATCAACCTGTGAATGTTGAGCCAGGATCAGGTGGAACTGGAGGAAACGTAGATTTGATTGCTGAAGACTTCATGTTGCCACAGGTATTTAAGTACAGCCTGGGTGTTGATCAAAGGTTGCCATTGTGGGGCTTGATCGCTTCCGGAGAAGTAATCTGGAATGATAATATCAATGCCGTTTACTACGAGAACCTGAACATTGGGGATCCTGTAGGTAATCTCAACCCTGCAGGTGGACCTGGTCGTGGTGATGCTCGTCCATTCTATGACAGAAGAGCTCGTTTGGATGGAACATATGGTGGTATTTACCTTTTGTCAAACACTGGTGAAGGAAACTCTTTCAGTTCTACAGTTACATTGACAAAACCATTTGATGCTGGATTTTCTGGAAGTGTTTCTTGGAACTATACAGATGCCAACTCTATTTTCGATGGAACTTCTTCTCAGAACAGTTCTCAGTGGAGAAACATTCAGTCAGTTAACGGTAAGAACTCTGCTCTTCCAACTACAAGATCTGACTTTGCAAGAGGACACCGTTTCTTGGCAAACGTGACTTATGAGCACAAATGGAATGAGAATTTGAAATCGACTATCGGACTGTTCTACGAAGGTTCTCGTTCTCAGCCTGTTACTTATGTATATCAAGAAGGACGTGATTTGTTGAATGACGATTCTCGTGACAACGCTTTGATTTACGTACCTCGTGATGCAAGTGAAATCAATCTACTTGATGGAGCTAATGGTTTGACTTCTGCTCAGCAGTGGGATGCTCTTGACGCTTTCATCAGCGGAAATGAATACTTGAATAGTCGTCGTGGTACCTATGCTCAAAGAAATGGTGACGAAGGTGCTTGGAGTGACATCGTGGATTTAAAGTTCCTACAGGATTTTTCTTTGAACGCTGGAGGCAAAAAGAACACGCTACAACTTTCTCTTGATATTTTCAACTTTACCAACTTGTTGAACAAAGATTGGGGTAAACAACAGTTTATCGGTGGATTTGGAGAAGTTGGATTGATCAGAACAGAAACTGCTGGTGAAAACCCAGTTTTCTCTTACAACCCTTCCGTTGGAGAGAATCTGATTCAATTGGATGACCGTGGTATTGAGAGCTCAAGATGGCAAGCTCAAATTGGTGTTCGTTACATTTTTAACTAAGCCAATTATCATATAGTTTAGAACCCTGCCTTCGGGCAGGGTTTTTTATTTTTGTATTATACCACTTTAAAGCTCAAAACCATTATGGAAGTTTTAGTTACCCTTCACTCGTATTTGGCCTATGTTGTATTGGCCGTTCTCGTTCTTGCTGTAGTCAATGCTTTTACCGGTTGGTTAGGCAAACGAAGCTTTAGCCTCAGCCGAGACTTTCGGATCAGTTTATACGCTTTAATCTTTAGCCACATTCAACTCCTAATTGGTCTTTTGGTATACTTTACTTCTGCCAGTGGACTGAAAGCCATTCAGACACTTGGCATGGGCGGCTTAAACGCTCCTGCACGCCTTTTGGCTTTGGAACACCCAACCATCAATATTTTGGCTTTGGTCTTGATTACCGTAGGTTGGTCTCGCCATAAAAAGACGGAGGACGATACCGTTAAGTTCAAAAGAATTGCCTTGTTGTACGGCGCTGGTCTACTCCTGATTCTTAGCCGTATCCCTTGGGGTCTTTGGCTCTCTTAAGGAGCCTTAGCTTCTATCTTTTCTTTTGTAAGACGCAGCAGTATCGGAAAATGATCACTGTAGCCTTCTTGGTATTGGGTCCCGATATAGGTTCTTTTAGGATACCCTTGGTAGCGGCCCTCTGATTGAATCAATTCGGGAAGCACTAGTACTTTAGAGTCAGCTAATTTCCACCCATCGGGGGAGTGGAGGAAGTTCTCGCTGATGATCCACTGGTCAAAAAGTGCCCATCGATCGCGATACGCTATACTACCGATTCCTGCTCGATAAAGCGACAACATGGGGTGATGTAATTTTAGCCCTTCCTCTTTCTCCGGGCGCCTTGCTTGAAGAAGTCGTTGAATACTCTTGTCCGTTGGGTTGTCATTCATATCGCCCATCACGATTATTTTTCTTTTGGGCTGATCTCGGTAAAGGGAATCAACGATCTTCTGGCCTAGTTTTGAGGCGGCGATGCGGTAAGGATCAGACCTTCGTTTCCCGCCGCTACGGGAGGGCCAATGGACAATAAGCAAAGCAATTTCTTCCCCTTCTAAAAGACCGGAGACCACCAACTGGTCGCGGGTATAACGACGATGACCCTGTTCATCTTCAATCAGCAAGCGGTGTGCCCGAAACTGCACCGGTAAAAAGTCTTCCTTTTTATAGAGAAGGGCTACATCAATGCCTCGGTGGTCTGGTGAATCGTGGTGGATCCAAGCATAGTTTTGCCTTTTTAAGGCCGGACTTTGAGCGAGGTCTCTTAAGACCCTGGAATTTTCAATTTCGCAAAGACCAATTAGACTCGGACCTGATCTTCCCATACTTGGAATCTGCTTGAGAACTGCAGATAATCGCTGAATTTTAGAGAGGTATTTTTTTGAGGACCACCGGTATTTTCCGCTGGGGGTCCGATCTTGATCTAGGTTGGGTGGATTAGGGACCGTATCAAACAGATTCTCCACATTGTAAAAGAGAAGTTGGGCCGTGTTTTCATGATGACTTTGAGCCTCTAAATCGGTTATGGAAAAGTAAAGACTAGCCCCCATCAGGATGGCTGCCAATTTTTGTTTTTTGAGCTGTAACATAGCCCAAATATCATCGCGCTCCCTGCATGCACCTTGCGCTCTTACAGTATTCATTTGCCCCATGTCTTTTAAAAATATAGTGGGTTTACTAGAAGGTCGATCAACCGGCTTGTGGGGTGTTTTGATACTGATGTTTCTGCCTGGATTTATTCTGGGTCAAGCGCTTGAGAATACCCCGTCAAACGAGTATGTACCGGATTCCTTTGACAAGGTAAACCTGCTTTATTTTCAACCTTTTTTGGAAGCAGGAAGGGATGAACTCCAGCAAATGATTTCCTTTGATTGGGGAGTTCATTTCTTTAGAAATAGAGGAGGAAATTCATCGGATTCGGATCTCTTTTTACAGGGATTGCGTTTAAGGTCCAACATCGATGGTCAAATCCCCTGGAGTGATCTGGCCGGCCTGAATACTCCATTGCGCAACAGACGGCAAAGAATGCCCACCCAAAGCCAAGAGCACGCTTTGGAGAACCGCTTGGGGATTCAACATATTGATATTTCTCCTTTTAGGAATCGACTTCAAAACCACTTGGTTTTTAGTGCAGCGAACCGTTTTTATTCCACACGGTTTGGCTATTCAACAACGCGTGAATTCGGCCAAAAGCCACACCGTTTTTCATTGAGTTATACCGGACGGATAGGGTTCTTTAATCACTTGAGAAGTTCTTCCTTTTGGCTGTCTTGGGCCCACCGCCCTAAGCGTTCCAGCGAGTGGGGGGCAGTGCTCTTTGGGGTGCGTAGCACAAGGTCTCGTCAAGGAGCACTGACCCGAGAAATATGGGAGCTCTTAGGTCCTGATTTTCGTTCCTATCAGGGCAATTGGAAGGGAAGATCTCGACCAACACGCTTGGTGGAGACCTTTCGCCCTCTTCTCTTGTTTTATAGAAATGCTCATACTGAAGCTACCGAATGGAACTCCAGTGTAGCCTTACAAATCGGGCGACGTCGACAAACGCGCTTGAGCTACCAGGGTGCCCCTCACCCAAATCCAATCTATTACCGGTATTTGCCTTCCTTTTATAGAAGGAGGGCTTTTGGTCATCGAACTGATCTTGCGCAAATAGAACAGGATCTTATTCGGAATCCCGATCTCAGATGGCAACAGTTGGTAGAAATCAACCGAGGCTCATCATCAGGACAGGCCTTTTATTCTGTACTAGGAGACCAGGAAAACAGAAGGAGAATCTGGTTTTCCAGTCATATAAAAGCTAAGCCTAGCCCTCATTCAACTTGGTATGCAGGTCTAGCCTTTCAAAGGGAACAATATAAGTATTCTCAACACCTTCTGGATCTGTTGGGAGCACGTTGGTGGAAAGACGTCGACCCATTTACTCATCAGGTCTATAATGTAGAAGGTCCTATGGAGAAAATACAAGGTGAGCGGGTAGGGTATGCTTATAATTTCTATTCGCAATCCTTGCGACTGGACGCCTCCTATCGACATCAAGCTGGACCACTCGAAATCCAGGGAGGAGTAAAGTACCACTACTTAAACCGGAGGCGTACGGGATTATACGCCAATGACTGGTATGGACTTTTGGCAAAAGGCCCTTCTACCACCTTAGAACGGCAAATGTTAGGAGCTCGATTATGGGGGCAGTGGGATGCCAATTTACGGTATCAGTTCAGAGGGTCAATTCAATGGGAACAGACTTTTTTACCCTTGCGCTCCCTGCTAATCGAACCTGAATTGGGCAACTCCATACACAGGCCTCTTCCAACCCCTTGGGTACTATCCGTTAATCTGGAAGCTAAAACAAGACAAGAAGTTTGGGAACTGAGGGTAACGGGTTTTTACAACCAATTGGCGGAGCAACAGAACAGGAGAAATTACTATTCAGAAACGGTCCATAGCCAAAGTTTTATCAGTGAAGTATTGGCCAACCAAAATCAGCTTCATCTAGGACTCGAGGGTCTTTTCGTTTGGCAACCCCTTCCTTCCAACTCCTTTGAAATAGGCTGGCAATTGCGAAAAGATGTATGGCAAAATAATCCCCGCTTGCACTGGTATTTTCGCCCAGAGTCCAACAACCTCAACCAGATTACAGAGCCTGTATCGATTAATCAGGCGGCCTTATTGAAGGGTAAAGCCTTAGCGAAAGGTCCGCAAAGCGCCCTCGGGATACGCTGGAATTATCGATCGGAGAAGTACTGGTGGCTGCAGTTGGGCTTGCATTGCCTCTGGAATAACCGTTTGGCCTTAGCACCGGTTCGGTACACGAACTCCTTCTTGCTATCGCCTGAGGGTACGGAACCGATCCGACTTTCCACAAATGAATTGTGGACTTTCCGTTTGCAGGAGAAACTACCGGCGGCGGCCTATATGCACCTCAGTTGGGGGAAGTCTTGGAAAAAGAAAGAGCGCTATACCAGTCTTTTTATCAGTTTTCAGAACCTGACCAATTCCCGATTTCCAACGGGGGGATTTCAGCAAGGCAGGGTAGGTCATGTGTCAATGGCCAGAGAAGAGTTCGTTAGTGGATACCCACTTTTTGGTAACCGCTACTGGATGAATTCTGGGCGAACCTTCTTCCTGAACCTCTCTCATTTTTTCTAATGTAAATCACTATATATGAATAGAAACCATTTGAATTGTATCGCTTATCTACCCAATAACCCGGGTTACCACTATTACCTTTTGCTGGCTTTGATTGGAATAGTCTCTCTTTCTTCATGCGAGTATATACCCGTAGGAGACCCACCCGAAAGCAGTTGTCAAGACTCCAGCGTACCTCTTATTTCTTTCAATGACTTAGTTGATCAATGGGATTCTGATCTGCTTTACCTCGGTGAGGACCAGGTGTTGGAGGGCTATGTTACTTCCTCCGATGAGGCAGGGAATTTTTTCAATGAATTGATCATACAAGATCAACCTTCACAGCCGGAGCATGGATTAAGAGTTCTGTTGGAGTCTTCGAATACCTTTTCTAGCTATCCTGTTGGGACCAAGATTCGAATTCGCCTTCAGGGCTTAGGACTTGATCGGATTTCTGGAGAATGGAGATTGGGGAGTGTACAAACTCTATTTGATCAGCCTAGCCTGACGGGGATCCCTCATTCCCTCATGGCAGACTTTATAGAAAAGAGTTGTGTCCAGGACGAGCTTCTAGAACCCTTTTCTATTGGGGAACTGCCATTGGATCAATTACCACTGCTGACCTTGGTCCGCCTGGAGGGTATGCAGTTTATGGAGGAGGATTTAGATAAATCCTATGCCGACAGCGAGAACGAGACTATTCGTGAATTCGAAGATTGTGCAGGTCAGCGATATGGTTTGATCAGTAGTCATTTTTCGGATTTTCAATCGGAACCGATAAACCGCGGAAGAGGAAGTATTGTGGGCATTGTAGAATCCTTGGGATCAAAAAGAACAATAAGGATAAGAACCCTGGACGACCTCAGCTTTCAGGAAGATCGTTGCACCACAACTTCTCCCATTGAAGAAGATGATAACCTGATCTTTATTTCCGAGATCGCCGATCCCAACAATGAATCCGGTGCTCGTTTTATTGAACTTTACAATGCTGGCAACCATGAACGCGTGCTCAACGGGTGGGTTTTACAGCGATTTACCAATGATTCGCCGGAAGTAAGCAGTGAAACGGATTTATCTGGCCTTCGTATTGAAGCCAAGGGAACCTTGGTCTTGGCGGCAAATGGTGAAGTGTTTGAACAGATCTACGGGAGGGCAGCAGATGCTGTAATTAGCGGTAATAGTGTCGCTAATTCCAATGGAGATGATAACTTTCGCTTACTTTCTTCTCTGGGAGAGTCTGTTGATTTATTCGGACGAATCGGGGAAGATGGAAGCTTGACTGACCACGAATTTGAAGATGGTCGAGCGCTTCGAAGACCGGAGATTGGTCAGGGTCAAAACGCTTATGACCCTTCTGAATGGTGGTTGTGGAATGATAGCGGAGCGGCTGGCACAGAGAACCGTGCCCAAAATGCTCCTGAGGATTATTCGCCAGGAATTCATCCCGACCCTGTGGAATAGAAGGTCAAAAGGCAAAGAGTTCCTAAATTCCATTGTAAATTAGGGCTATGGAGCAACAGAACAATAAGGTAGGTGACTTTTACGCCGCGATAAGGGAAGGCAATCTCGAGGTGGTAAAAGCAGGTCTCCAAGAAGAACCCAAGTGGTTGGAGCATCGTGACGAAAGGGGATCAACTCCTCTTCTCTTAGCCACCTATTATGGCCATAAGAATCTTAGTACTTTTCTTTTAGAAGCAGGTGCCGAACTCAATGTGGAGGATAACTCCGGGAACACCCCCTTGATGGGAGTGTGTTTTAAGGGATTCTTGGACCTAGCAGAGTTGTTAATAGAACAGGGTGCTGATGTGAATCATCAAAGTGCCATGGGGGCAACAGCCCTGATCTATGCGGCGACATTTAACAAGTACGAGATCGCCCAGAGTTTGCTAAAAGCAGGTGCAAAAACCGACTACAGGGACTCCAGAGGAATGACGGCTATGGATCATGCCGAAATGCAGGCTTCAGACCGTATGATTAGTTTACTCAAAGAACAATAGCGATGGATCCGCAAAAGGCTCACGTGCTTTTGCAGCAACTCAAAGCTCTAGCCGAAATAGGCATAACCCATGCCGATAGCGGGTATGATCTGGAGCGCTACCAGGAAATTCGAAAAATCAGTTTGGAACTTTTAGGAGATTGGGTGAATCAGCCTGTAGAGAAGTTGGAGGACTTTTTTCTCGAGCCAGAAGATTATCCAACACCTAAGGTGGATGTTCGCGCTTATATCGAAAACGAAAAAGGCGAACTTCTGCTCGCTCAAGAATCCGTTGACGGTAAATGGACGATCCCCGGAGGTTGGGCTGATATTGGAGAAACCCCTTTGGAATGTGTTGTCAAGGAAGTAAAGGAAGAAACAGGTTTGGAGGCGGAGGTCATTCGCCTCCTTGCCATTTATGATAAGCGGTGTCATCCGCACCCCCCACGACCACATTATGTATACAAGCTTATCTTTTTGTGTAAGACGAAAGGAGGAGTTTTGAATCCAGGTTTTGATATGAAGGGAGCTCAGTTTTTTGGCTGGGATCAATTGCCGGAACTTTCGGAAGACCGGATTTTGCGATCGCAATTGGAACAATTGAAGGCCTTGTCCCGACGGGAGGAATCGGACATTTACTGTGACTAAAGACTATGGAGAAAGAGCAACTTAAGTTGGCCCTCATACAAGCGACTTTACAGTGGGAGAACCCCAAAGCCAACCTTTTGTCCTTTGAGGAAATGCTCGAGCAAGTAAGCCAAGATGCTGATCTGATCATTTTGCCCGAGATGTTCAGCACGGGCTTCACCATGACGCCTCAAAACCTTTCTTCAGCGGAGGGTGAATACGCCTTAACTTGGATGCAAAAGCAGGCTGCCCAGTACAACGCCATGATCCTTGGGAGTTTGGTTTGGCCCTTGGGTGAAGGGCAGTTTACCAACCGTCTTTTTGCGGTTACACCTTCAGGGGAATTCCAGTACTATGACAAAAGACACTGTTTTACCCTTGCCGGAGAAGATGAGGTCTACCAAGCCGGCAATCAGCATCTCATCTTGGAATGGAGAGGGTTTAAAATATGCCCTTTAATCTGCTACGACTTGCGTTTTCCGGTATGGTCCAGGAATACCTTTGATTACGATTTGTTGGTGTATATAGCCAATTGGCCTGCGCCACGCATCAATGCCTGGGATGCTCTGTTGAAAGCTCGTGCCATCGAAAATATGGCCTACTGTGCAGGGGTGAATCGGGTTGGGAAAGACGAGAATAATCACCAATACCCGGGTCATAGCTCCTTGTTTGATCCCTTGGGAAAATCACTTGTATACCTGGAAGAAAAATCAGGAGTCTTAGAAGCGGTGATCTGTAAAAAGGAGGTCGTGGAGAATCGTTCCAAGTTGCGATTTCTTGAGGACAGAGATCGCTTTGAAATTCTTTAATTCGTTACGGTAAAGACTTCTTCACGTTCCCAGTTAGCTCTGATTTCGATGAGCTGGGGGTAATACTTTACGGTTTCTGCTTGACGCAAGTCTTTAATACTCCCTGTGTCCCATTGACCGTTTTTGTTTTCGTCGTAAATCACGCGGATCCCGTAGTTTCCTGGGGAGAGCAGCCTGAATTCCATCTGCATATCTCTTTCGAGATAGCGTTTTTGAACCTGCTTTCCGTCTTTATCTAAAAGATCAACGATCACAGGGTAGCGGACAGGACCTTTTAAATTCACCCGGAGGGTCCCGTAGTCGGCATAGCTATCACTTTTTAGTTTGTATTTCAGACTATCATTGACCATACCGAAAAAATCGGTCACCGCTGAGGGGAACAATTCAATAGAATAAGAACTGTTGGCTTCTACCGGAAAATCAAACCAAACTTTATTTTCGGTGCTGTCGAGTCGCACAGAATAGGCCTGCGGAAGGCTGTCTGACACTTGTACTCTAATTTGAGAGGTGTCCACAGAAGCCAATGGAGTGGAACCCTGAATATAGAATTTTCCTTCCGGTTCAATCGGACCCCGAGTACTGGAAGTAATGAGTAGAGAATCCATATCCAGTTTACGTGAACGCACCGTATAGCTATCTATCACTTGGGTGGGTAGATGCTCTACAGTAAACATCAAAGAGTCCAACTTGTTGGCACTTATCCAGTAATTCAAGGTGTCGGTTTCCGGATTTTTACGAATTAAAGTGCGGACGCTATCGGGCAGTGGTGTTAGCGTCTTGATTTGTATGTCTTCTGCCTTACCTCGATACCCAAAAATAATCTTGTTACTCGCCGCATAGCTGGGGACAGAGCTTTTATACTCGGGCTCTTCGTTGAATAGACTCAAAAGGTAAAGGCTGTCGGTCGGCAAGACGATGGTGTCTTTGACAAAGCCAATCTTATCGCTATTGGCATCGTAGAAGTTATTCGAAGCTTGGTCCTTAACGGCTAGCAATCGGTAGGCCCCTGCTTTGAGATTTCTCAATTCAAATACCGGAGTACTGTCCAAGGTATTGGTGATGTACTTTGGAGGAATGCTGTAAATCGTGGTGTCCGTAAAGGTAGAATCGAGAGGATACAGCATCACGCTAATGAAGTCATCTGGCTTTCTTTCGAAGGCGTCTTTGACTATTCCGCCCAAAGTCAAAGAATCCAGATAAGTCCCAGTAGAGAAAACATAAGTCAAAAAGGGAAGCGGGTTGGATTCGTTGTTGTCTACAATACTCTGTCCGAAATTGATGGTGTAGGTGGTGTTGGGCAGTAAGGTGTCTTTGATTTTGATTTCAATTTCTCGGCTCGCTCCACTTTGAGGAGTGATCAGGGGCTTGTATTTAAGCGGTGGAGAAATCACCAGCTGCTTTTGAATGTCATTCAGCTTGATGAATTCATCAAAGGTCAGTGTAATGGTGTTGCCGGAAAATTCGGTCGTAAAATTATCAGGAGAGGCCTTGAGCAGGACTGGTGGTGTTTTGTCTTCCGGACCTCCCGATGGGTTTCCGCGATTCGCGCACTGGACCATAGAAAACAAAATGAGTACCAGAAATAGTCTACAGAGCCAGGTTTGAAGGGATCGCATGGGTAATTCTTTCCGAAAATTCTCAGACAAAGAAACGACATATTCCACAGAAACGAAGGGGCTTTAACGCTCTGTTGTCCAGGCCAGGCTTATCCAGTAGATTTCTCGAACTCCGGCATCTTGTAAGCACTTAAAAGCGACTTCTAGTGTAGCGCCTGTGGTCACAATATCGTCGACAACCAAAACGCTTTTGCCTTTGACTCGTTCTGGTTGAGGACAATAAAAATACCCTTGGCGATTCTTTTGTCGAAATCTCTGTCCTCCTCGTGTTTGGGATGGGCTAAAGCGCCTCACTTTAAGCGCTTTTTTTACTAAGACTGCCTTGTGGTATTCTGCAAGAAAAGCAGCCAGCCCATGTACCTGGTTGTACCCTCTTTTCAGTAATCGCAAGGGGTGAATCGGAATGGGAATAACCACATCGACCGGGTAGGGCGGATAGTGGTGAAAAGCGCATTTTACAAGCCAGGTTCCGATCCATTCATGTCCACGAAATTTGAGTTGTTTGAGGAGCCGGGCAATCGATGTTTGCTCTTGATACAGATAAAACGCATGCCCCTCTTTTACAAGGGGATGGGTGTAAAAAAGGGCCTTAAAAAACCGTAGTTCAACGAGGGAATTATCGGTGAACGGTAGCTCGTGAGCGCACTGATAGCAAAGGTTTTGCTCTTCTTCGGATAAAAGCGCATTACATCCAAAACAGGCTCGAGGAAAGAAGTAGTTGAGCAGGTGCTTTACTATCTTTGAGTAGTGGGGAAATTTCATCGAACACAACTGCCTCCCCCAGCTACACAATGGACGCGCCAGAGTACAAACACAAAATGAAAGTGATCGTTGCCTCCCTGATGGGGGTCATCTTGCTGATCCTTATTTTGTTCTATTGGAGCTTCGCCCAGTCCCGAATTAAAATTGATGAGCTGGAAACTGACAAGGAACTTCTGACACGTGAAATGGCTACGGTCAAGAGCGAGATCGACCGTCTTTCCGGATTGAATGAGATCACTACGATCGATTTGCAAGATGCCCGGTACCAAATTGAAAAGCTTGAAGATTCTATTGGGCAGCTGAATTTTACAGTCGCCAATTTAAAATACAATACCATTCGATTGCGTGCACTTTCCAAGCGGTTTGACAGCATCCGCAAACGCAACGAGTTTTTGGTCGCGCGCAACAACCAATTGGCTCGTGCCAACAACCGATTCAAATCGGCAAACGATCAACTCAAAAGAATCAATGCCGAGCGCATAGCAGCAGAATCCTCATTACAGGAGAAGACCCAGGATTCCTTCGAAGAGCAGGGAATGATCCCGGTCAATGGGGTGTATCTTTCGGCCTTCTATCAGTCGGGGAGTCGTTTTCGCTCCACCCGAAAAAGCCGGCAGGTGGAACTCTTGCGTGTTTGTGTGGATTGGACCGCTGACGAGTCCCTCAACAGCTCCTTTTCGAAGAGCATTTACTACAAGATTACAGGTCCCAATAACCAGTTGATTCAGGACGGGACCGAAATCGTCCGCTTGGGCGATTTTGTCTACAGCGCCAAGTTTTCTGTTCGCTACAACGGGAAACCCGGAGAAGGCTGTGACGACATTCAGGTTTCCCGAAATAGCCTCAGCTCGGGAAGCTATGTTTTAACCCTCTTTGACGACAACCAGGAAGTGGGTTCCGCTACCTTGCGTCTGGAGTAGTTTTTTATTCCCCAGATTGGGGTCATTGTTCTATTTTTGCCGCATGAAAAATCAGGAAGATCAGTTTAAAAAAGTCATCTCCCACGCCAAGGAGTATGGTTTTATTTTTCAATCCAGCGAAATTTACGATGGACTCAGTGCCGTATACGATTATGGTCAGAACGGAACTGAACTCAAGAAGAACATCCGTAACTACTGGTGGCAGGCCATGGTTCAGCTCAATGAGAACATCGTTGGGATTGATGCGGCTATTTTTATGCACCCCACAACCTGGAAAGCCTCAGGACACGTCGATGCCTTTAACGATCCCCTGATTGACAACAAAGA
>CAZLGZ010000029.1:0-19715 GCA_964558965.1 uncultured Flavobacteriaceae bacterium | reverse complement strand
TGGGAACGCACCAAGTTTACCCTGGATGACGATATGTCAGCCTCGGTGATCAAAATGTTTGTGGATCTCTATGAAAAAGGGCTGATTTACAGAGGTTACCGTATGGTTAATTGGGATCCGGAAGCCCAAACCACGCTCTCGGATGAAGAGGTGATCTACGAGGAACGCAATGGCAAACTCTACTATGTCGCTTATGATGTGGTGGATTCAGACGAGAAATTGACCATTGCGACCACACGACCTGAAACCTTATTGGGGGATACGGCGATCTGTGTTCACCCCGAGGACGAACGATACAAGCACCTGCACGGTAAAAAAGCCATCGTCCCGATTGCGGGGCGCGAGATCCCGATCATCACCGATTCTTATGTGGATTTAGAATTTGGTACAGGTTGTCTCAAAGTGACTCCTGCTCATGATATCAATGACAAAGAACTCGGAGAAAAGCACCAACTGGAGTTTATTGATATTTTCCACCCGGATGCAACACTCAATCATAATGGGTTGCATTATGAAGGACAGGACCGTTTTGCCGTCAGAAAGGCCATTGCGAAGGAACTGGAGGAAAAAGGCCAGCTGGTTAAAACCGAAGATTACACCAACAATGTAGGAACTTCGGAGCGCACCAAGGCTGTGATCGAGCCGAGACTCTCGGAACAGTGGTTCCTCAAGATGGAGGATTTGGCCGAGCCAGCCTTGAAGGCTGTTTTGGAAACCGAAGAAGTACGTTTGTTTCCGAAGAAGTTTGAAAATACCTACCGCCACTGGATGGAAAACATCCGGGATTGGAATATTTCGCGTCAGCTGTGGTGGGGGCAGCAGATTCCGGCCTACTACTACGGCGACGGAAGTACTGATTTTGTCGTTGCGGAGACGCCTGAAAAGGCCCTTGAGATGGCAAAAGCCAAATCCGGAAAAGACTTGACCGCATCTGACCTGCGTCAGGATCCGGATGTTTTGGATACCTGGTTCTCGTCTTGGCTCTGGCCGATTAGTGTATTCGGAGGGGTCTTGGAACCAGAGAATGAAGAGGTGCAGTATTACTACCCCAGCAGTGATTTGGTAACGGGTCCCGATATTTTGTTTTTCTGGGTAGCCCGGATGATCATTTCTGGCTATGAATTGCGCGATCAGCCTCCTTTCCGCAACGTCTATTTGACCGGATTGGTACGGGACGAAAAAGGACGTAAGATGTCCAAGCAGCTCGGAAATTCCCCAGATGCCTTGAAACTTATTGAAGAGTACGGAGCAGACGGGGTGCGCGTTGGACTGTTGTTGAGTTCGGCTGCTGGAAATGACCTTTTGTTTGATCAGAACCTATGCCAGCAAGGAAAGAATTTTGCGAACAAAATCTGGAATGCTTTCCGCTTGGTCAAGAGCTGGGAGGTGGCCGATATCGATCAGCCGGAATCAGCACGCCTGGGGATTGAGTGGTACCGCCAGCGATTCCAGGAAGTGCTAGGACAAATTGAAGATCACTACTCCAAATACCGCATATCAGACGCACTGATGGCGACCTATAAATTGATTTGGGATGATTTCTGTTCCTGGTTCCTCGAATTGGTAAAACCAGCCTACCAAAGTCCGGTTGATCAAAAAACCTTGAAGGAAGTTTTGTCAATTTTCGACCAAAACTTAAGAATTCTCCACCCTTTCATGCCCTTCTTGACGGAAGAGATCTGGCAACGATTGGAAAATCGGGCGGAAGGGGAGTCCTTGTGTTTGCAGTCTTGGCCTCAGGATGAGGACTCTTTGAACAGCGAAGTACTTCAGAACTTTGCCCATTTTACGGAGGTCATTGCGGGGATCAGAACCATTCGAAAAGACAAGCAGATTGCTCAAAAGGAGGCTCTTAAACTTGTGGCTCCAACTTCAGACCCTGCTGTTCAGTACTACCAATCCTTGGTCAGTAAGCTGGGCAATATGGAAGAAATTCTCTTTAGTGAGGAGCAGCCGGAGGGAAGTGTCGGGTTCCGGGTAGGGGCTCTGGAGTATTTTGTTCCGGTAAGTGGTAGCATTGACCTGGAGGCCGAAAAGCAAAAGATCCTGGAAGAACTCAAGTATACGAAAGGCTTTTTAGCGTCTGTTCAGAAGAAATTATCGAATGAACGTTTTGTACAAAATGCGCCCGAAAAGGTGGTAGAGATCGAGAAAAAGAAAGCCAGCGATGCCGAGGCTAAGATCGAAACCCTGGAGAAAAGTCTGGAGCAGTTGGGCTAGACCAAAAGTCAGTGAAATTGGGTAAGATTGCCTAATTTAGGCTAATGGAAACCTACGCAACCGCGCTCTTATACGCGATTCCTTTTTTTATCGTCCTGGTCCTGCTCGAAGTAGGGTACGGAGCACTAGTCAAGAACCAGAAGCACCGCCTGATGGATACGGTCAGCAGCTTGAGTTCCGGATTGTCCAATATCATCAAAGATTCCTTAGGACTGGCCCTGATTTTGGTGACTTATCCCTTTCTGGTCGATCAATTATCGCTGATGGAATTGAGCAACGCCTGGTATGTCTGGGTCATTGCTTTTATCGCCTTGGACTTTGCAGGTTATTGGAATCACCGTTTGAGTCATCACATCAATATTTTTTGGAATCAGCATGTGGTCCATCATTCCAGTGAGGAGTTCAACCTGGCCTGCGCCCTTCGTCAGTCCATCTCCAATGTGATCGGTTATTTTCCGCTACTCTTATTGCCCGCCGCCCTATTAGGAGTTCCGGCAGAAGTTATCGCTATTTTGGCCCCCTTGCATTTATTTGCCCAGTTTTGGTATCATACCCAGCATATCGGAAAGATGGGATGGTTGGAATGGGTAATTGTAACCCCTTCGCAGCACCGCGTGCATCACGCCATTAATCCGGAGTATATCGATAAAAATTTAGGCCAGATCTTCTGTGTATGGGATCGCTTATTTGGTACATTCCAGGAAGAGTTGGATGAGGTACCTCCGAAATATGGGGTGCTGAAGCCCGCCAATACCTGGAACCCGGTATTGATCAACTTTCAACATTTTGGACGTTTGGCCTTTGATGCCTGGTATGCCCGGAACTGGTGGGATAAGGCCCGGGTTTGGTTTATGCCCACGGGTTGGAGACCTGCTGATGTGGCGGAGCGTTTTCCGCGAGAAGGAATCGCTGACGTCTACAATTTTAAAAAATACGCTCCAGAGGCCAGCAGCGCACTGCAGTTCTACGCGGTTTTTCAGTTGCTATTTAATACGGCCCTTATGCTCTTTTTATTCGGGGTATTTGGTGATTTAACGCGCGATGAACAGTTGTTGTACGGTCTTATGATTATGGCCGCTATTTTCGGATTCACTTCGGTCATGGATCGCAAAACCTGGTCCATGTATTGGGAGCTCGCTCGATCTCTTTTTGGACTGGGAATTCTTTATGTTCAGGGAGATTGGTTTGGATTGAACGCTTTTGGCGAAAATGCCTGGCTGTGGATGGCTTTCTATTTTGGACTGAACGCCCTGTGGGTGGCTTACTTTTGTCTTTTTGAATTCCGTAAAAGCACGGAGGATTAGTCCATTTCTGGCATTCCCATTGTTTTAGCCAGTTCGATGTAATTTTTCATCGCTTCTTCTTCGCTAAGGTCTTGTGTCTGAATTAGGGCGTTGGTCTTGAAGGCGTTGATCAGGGGGATTCCCTTCCGACCTGGGCCTCCTCCTTGGTTGTTTCCTTTTTTATAATAGGCGTAGAGTTTAAGCAGGGTATCTGGAGGAATTGGTTCCGCATAGTTGTTGATGAACTGAACAGCCCTTTCAAATTCTAACTTGATGCGTGACTTTTCCGCCATGATAGGGGATTTAACTGTCCTTAGAAGAAGTACTCTTGTCCCACTCCCAGGAACTGCGTATGCTTTTGCCCATGGCTTTAAGAACGGCTTCTGAGTTTTCCTCGTCGACTTGCAATTCACCCATTTCGGCAATTACACTGGTTCCGCCGACGACCTTTTGTCCAATTTGAACAGCCACTTTACAATCCAGCGGCAAGAAAAGGTCTACCCGAGAACCGAATTTGATAAATCCGGCATCTTGTCCCTGTTCTACTTGCTGGCCAGTTACCGCATAATTGATAATGCGTCGAGCAACCGCTCCAGCGATTTGTCGGTATAGAATTTCACCAAAACGAGGAGTATTTACGACGATGGTGGTACGCTCATTATCGGTACTGGACTTAGGGTGCCAGGCCACGAGGTATTTGCCGGGGTGGTATTTGGAGTATTTTACCACACCACTGGCAGGATAGCGAGTTACGTGGACATTCAATGGGGACATAAAGATGGAGACTTGAAGCCTCTTCTCCTTAAAGTATTCGGTTTCTTCCACCTCTTCTACCGTAACGACTTTACCGTCGACGGGGGAAAGAATTTCGTGGAATCGCGGATTGGTTTCCCGAACAGGATTTCTAAAGAATTGCAGTACAGCCAATAACGCTACAATAGCGACGAACTGAACTCCGACCCTCAGCCAGAAAATATCCAATTGAAATTTAGCCAACAGAATGATGGCAATGACGGCAATTAGAGTTACCGTAATGATGCGTTGTCCTTCACGATGAAACATAGTGGAGCAAATGTAGCATCAAAAATGCAAATGGAGCAGCAATTAGTAAACTATCCAAGCGATCGAGTAGACCCCCATGCCCTGGCAAGAGGTCTCCGCTATCCTTAACTCCGGCTTTTCGCTTAAAACTGGACTCGACCAAATCCCCCAAGTTTCCAAAAACGACCACGACTAAAGCCAGTAAAATCCACTCCACGAGTGAGAGTACGGGTACATAGAAACTAATCCCCCAGGCCATTAAAAGAGAGAAAACCAA
Source organism: uncultured Flavobacteriaceae bacterium (assembly GCA_964558965.1). GTDB lineage: Bacteria > Bacteroidota > Bacteroidia > Flavobacteriales > Flavobacteriaceae > Aureicoccus. Next base: position 14,894 of record CAZLGZ010000029.1, on the reverse strand, counting down.
CCCGCCTATATAGCCTTCACCAGATTTCTTCGGAGAGATTTGAGGCACCCATTTGTGTTTTCCGAAGCGTCGTCCGACCAAATAAGCAAAACTGTCGTTGGTCCACATCAAGAACATCACCCCAGTGATGAGTTCTGGACTGTATTCTCCTGTTACGCGAGAGAGGAGGATCAGGAATAAAATTCCACCCCCTACATAAAAAAAGGAAACCCCAGTTTTCTTGAGGGTATTTAGTCTTTTGGCACTCGGGTTAAAGAGAGAAAAGATCAATTGACTTTGAATGAGTATGGTCAGACCCAACATTCCCCAGAGTTCATATTGGTCATAAGGCATCCCATAGAAATAGGCGCACAGACCGATGTATAGTGCATAGACAAGCGGGGACTTCAGCTTGATGATCTTCTTGAGTTCATACAAGCAGGCCAACCCAAAGACAAAAATCAAGCCGGCATAGGTTTCGAACCCCCAAAAGATGCAGAGTAGGAGCAAACCAACATAGACAGTACCGGTAATGATGCGCTGCACGAAAAAGCTCTTTTATCAGTAATCCTCTAGTAGTAACAAATACACATTCTTAGACGCGCTACCATAGGAGAGGAAATCCGTTTGGTTGTCAGGGGTAAGCGTGAAGTGTTTTAAGGTGGTAATGTTATCCGGGATATCTCCCTTGTATTTTTTCTTAATGATTTTGAGGGCCTCACTAATCGTATCAACCATTTGACTTGTGGTCGCAAAAACAATGAGGTTTTGAGGCAGTTCAGAAAGCTTCTTGCCCTTAATTTGCTTTGAGCACACCAGGATGGAGCCGTTGTGGGCTACAAGGTGTTCACAGGTCGTTAAAAAAATATCACTTTCCCGGCGGTCTTCTGTAAAGAACAACAATTCATCGAAGCGTTCTTCCAATCGGGGATTAAGACAATACAAGAGGTCGTTGCTCCAGTTGTTTTCGACCAGAATATCCTTTAGGCCTTGAACCACTTCGCTGAAGTCTTCGCAGTAGATAAATTTACCGCCGTTTTTCTTGAAGTGAATGGTGAATTTTTCATCGACTGGAAGCTTGCGGTGAGGCACGTGTTCCCCGCCTGTTTCCAAGGTTTCCTTGGACACTTTCTTGCCTCCGCCAAAGATTTTATCGAATACTCCCATCGATCACAAATCTAAAAGATTTATTCAGACGGCGATTCCTCTGGAGAAGAATTCTCAGTAGTTCCTGACTCTTCAGAACCTTCACTGCTCGTATCGTTCACAATGGTGGCATCTTCGATGTCTTCCTTTTTATCAAAAGGACGTTTTCCGAAGATTTTCTCTAGGTCATCCTTGAAGATCACTTCTTTTTCAAGAAGGCGATTAGCAAGATCCGTCAGCTTTTCTTTATTCTGACTGAGGATCTCTATGGCACGAGCATATTGCTCTTCGATAATTCGAGAAATTTCCTTGTCGATCAGTTGAGCCGTTTCTTCACTGTAGGGTTTGGCAAAGCCGTAATCGGACTGCCCTGAAGAATCGTAGTAGGTCACATTACCCAGCGTTTCGGTAAGACCGTAAATGGTCACCATGGCTCGGGCTTGTTTGGTTACCTTTTCCAGGTCGCTCAAAGCACCTGTTGAAATTTTGTCAAAAATTACTTTTTCGGCTGCACGTCCTCCCATGGTGGCGCACATCTCATCTAGCATTTGTTCCGGAGTGACGATCAGGCGCTCTTCCGGCAGATACCAGGCCGCTCCCAATGATTGCCCTCGAGGCACGATGGTTACTTTGACCAGTGGAGCTGCATGCTCGCACATCCAGCTCACGGTAGCGTGACCAGCCTCGTGGAAGGCCACACGCTTTTTCTCGTCCGGCGTGATGATTTTATTCTTTTTCTCTAATCCGCCAACAATACGGTCAACAGCGTCAAGGAAGTCTTGCCGCGTAACCGACTTGCGCTCTTTTCGAGCTGCGATAAGCGCTGCTTCATTACAAACATTCGCAATGTCTGCACCGGAGAATCCGGGCGTCTGACGCGCAAGGAAGTCCAGATCAAGCGTTTCCGATGTTTTAATCGGACGAAGGTGTACTTCAAAAATGGCTTTTCTCTCTTTGAGATCAGGCAGGTCTACGTAGATCTGACGATCGAATCGACCCGCTCGCATAAGGGCTTTATCCAGTACATCGGCTCGGTTGGTAGCGGCCAATACAATCACGTTGGTATTGGTGCCGAAACCATCCATTTCGGTAAGTAACTGGTTCAAGGTGTTTTCTCGCTCATCGTTGGAACCCGTAAAGTTGTTTTTTCCACGAGCACGTCCGATGGCATCGATTTCATCGATAAAGATGATGGAAGGCGCTTTGTCCTTGGCTTGTTTGAACAAATCACGAACACGAGAGGCTCCAACCCCCACGAACATTTCGACAAAATCAGATCCGGATAGCGAGAAGAAAGGAACTTTCGCTTCTCCGGCCACCGCTTTAGCCAAAAGTGTTTTACCGGTTCCTGGAGGGCCTACCAAAAGGGCACCTTTTGGAATTTTACCCCCGAGAGAGGTGTATTTGTCTGGGTTTTTTAGGAACTCTACAATTTCTTGTACTTCTTCCTTAGCGCCTTCTAATCCAGCCACGTCTTTGAAAGACGTTCGGGTGTCCGACTTCTCATCGAAGAGTTTTGCTTTGGACTTACCAATATTGAAAATCTGCCCTCCAGCACCACCTCCGGCACCGCCGGACATTCTACGCATAAGGTAGATCCAGATACCAATAATGAGTACAAAAGGTAGTAAGGAGAAGATAAAATCTCCTAAACGGGTGTTTTCTTTATCGAAATCGATTTTGGTCTCCAGGTTGTTGTCCTGTTTGATTTGATTGATATCGTCCTCAAAATTCTGGAGGTCCCCGTAATCCAAAATGTAATGCGGAGCTAAATTCGGTCCTGGAATAAGAGAGGGTTCAGAAACCCCTTCGTGCACCTCTTTGGCCAACGCTTCTTCGGTCAGGAATACTTTTGCCTGACGGGTATTGGTGATGATTCGAATTTCATCAATATCGCCATTGCGCAAATATTCTTTGAGCTCAGAAACAGTAGTCTTTTCTGTGTTGGATAGGCCGGACCCTCCAAAGAATTGGAATCCGATAAAAAGGGCGAGGATAATCCCGTAGATCCACCAAGAGGAGAATCTGGATTTTTTTGGTTGCTGTGGAGGGGTATTGTTGTCTTTTGCCATTTCTTAGTTATAACTGCTTTCCACCATGGTCACTTTGGCGTCTCCCCAAAGGCCTTCGATGTCATAAAATTCCCGGACTTGCTTTTGAAAAACATGAACCACGACGTTGACGTAATCCATGAGGACCCATTCCGCATTATCTGCTCCTTCTACATGCCAAGGTTTGTCGTGAATAGCTTTACTCACGGTTTTTTGGATGGAAGAAACGATCGCGTTGACGTGGGTGTTGGAGGTACCGTTGCAGATCACAAAGTAGTCGCAAACCGTGTTGTCTATTTCTCTTAAATCCAGGAGGTTTATGTTCACTCCTTTAACTTCTTCAATCCCGTTAATGATCAGAGATATTAGCTCGTCTGCGCTCGTTTGGGTTTTCTGCATTCAGGAATTTTAGCTTTATACAAAGTTAATTCTTTTTTGATTTGTCGGGTCTCCATTTTAACATTACATTCAAGGAGTTTGATAACCGACTTACGCCATGAAATGGATCAAACTTGATGCCACTCCATCCACGAACGCTTATCTAAAATATTTATTGGAAGAAGTGCCCTTCTTTGAGGAGGTTGCTGTGACCACAAAAAGACAAACCCAAGGCCGAGGACAACTGGGCACGACTTGGCAATCGGAAGAGGGTAAAAATTTGACAATGAGTTACTTGCATCTTCCAGATTCCTTAGAAGCGCGTAGGCAGTTTGAGCTGAATATGGGGGTTGCTTTGGGGGTTTTGGATGTATTGGAAGCCTATGGGCTGCCAGAACTGTCAGTCAAGTGGCCGAACGACATTTTGTCATCTGCTTATAAGATTGGGGGTATTCTCATTGAGAATCAACTGAAAGGAAGATTTTTGAACTCTGCCATCGTTGGACTGGGTCTAAATGTTCACCAGAAGAAATTTACCGACTTGCCTCAAGCCCGTTCCTTGATTCAGTTTGTACCGGGCCCGTATGATTTGGAGGAATTGGCCATCGCTTTTGTAGAAGCGTGGAGACGACGTTTAGAGCCTCTTTCTCTGCGTCCTCATTCTCCTGTGCTTCAGGAGGAATACGAATCTCGATTATTCGGAAAGGATGAGTGGAATGACTTCCGAGAACCGAATAGCGAAGTCTTTCAGGCTCAGGTTAGCGGAGTAGAAGAATCCGGAAAATTACGTTTGGTATTGAAAAGTGGAGAACAGCGCTTATACAACCTCAAAGAGGTCGAGATGATCTATTCTTCTTAACCGATTTTGCTCAAGTTTCCGGACAGGGCTTCGATAAAGTTGGTGATTGGCGTTTTGATCATCATAGCCATCATCGCATTAAATTCTCCGGCAAAACTCAATTGTACTTCACTGCTGTTTTCGCTCAGGGCAGAAATATGAGCGGTAAGCGTAAAAGGCAGCTTATCGCTAGCCGCACCCAAAACGACTTTGTCGTGGGGGTTACGTTCCTTGAGCTTTAGTACAATTTCCGGCATTCCGGACAGGCCGAAACGGAAAGTATCTTCCGCCAGTACCTCAAATTTTTGAAGTGAATCAGGCATGAGTTGCTCAAAATTGGAGATGTCGCTCAAAAAGTCAAAGGTTTCCTGTTGTGACTTCTCTACAATTTTCTTGTCGGTTTCGATGTGCATACTAGTCCACTTTCCATTTTTCTGGCTGCTCTTTCCAGGCCAGAAGGGTTTCAACTTCTTTTTCTTGGATGTATCGGGTGTCTTTGGCTAAGTGCAAAAGGTGATCATAATTGCTCAAGGTGTGCAAATCCACATTGGCTTCCTTGAAATTCTTTTCTGCAACCGGAAAACCGTAATTGAAAATCGCGATCATCCCTTTTACCGTGGCTCCATGATCCCGCAAAGCTTTTACTGCGTTCAGGCTGCTTTTGCCCGTGCTGATCAAATCTTCAATAACCACAACGGATTGGCCACTTTTCAATAGACCTTCGATCTGGTTTTTGCGCCCGTGAGATTTGGGTTCTGGTCGAACATAAACAAAGGGCAGTCCTAAAGCTTCAGCAACCAAGATCCCAATTCCAATAGCTCCTGTCGCTACACCAGCAATAACATCAGGCTTGGCGTAGAGGTGATCCACCTGCTTTGCCATCTCTTCTCTAATGAAATTGCGAATTACCGGGTAGGAGAGTAGAATGCGGTTGTCACAATAGATCGGTGACTTCCAGCCAGAAGCCCAAACGAAGGGATTTTCGGGTCTCAGCTGAATTGCATTTATTTGTAAGAGTAGTTCAGCCGTTTTATTGGCGCTGTCCTTGTCCAAAATCATTGCGCAAATGTATAAAGTTTTTGTTAATGAAATGCCTCTTATCTTAACAGATAATCCGGCATTTTCAGGACAAGATTCCCCTCGTGCCGAAGGACCGGAGCAGATGATCAAGTTAATCGATCGGTTGTACAAAGGCAAGATGGATTGCGGAGTACTCTATGGTAAGCCCGATGAATTGCTGAAAAAACTCAAAAAAACCATTCGTGTAGTGCAGGCTGCCGGGGGGGTAGTTAAGAACTCCCAGGAGAAACTCTTGTTCATCCAACGCAATGGAACCTGGGACCTACCAAAAGGGAAGTTGGAGTCTGGAGAAAGCATTGAGGAATGCGCCTACCGAGAGGTTCTCGAGGAGACCGGGGTGCAGGAATTACAGATGGGAGACTTTTACAGGATGACCTACCACGTGTTTAGGCGATCAGGCGAATACCGGCTCAAAGAAGTCTTTTGGTACCACATGCATTCTGATTTTGAGGGTCCCTTTGTACCCCAAGAAAAAGAAGGCATCAAGAAGGTGCGCTGGATGGGGCTTAAAAAGCAACAGAAGATTCAGTCCAATACCTATCAGAATATCCGCATCCTTATTCAAGGTCACCTGGAGGGAGCCCTGAAATGACTTAGTTTTCTTCCAACTTTGTCAAATAATCCAAATACTCACTGTCTTTTTCAATTCGAACTACAGGGTAGCGGTTGTGTGCCTTCTCGTAATGCTCGGAATTTCTGAAAATCCAATTCAGCTGAGTGTAAGCGCTCTGGGCAAACTGCACATCTTCACTTTTTCGCTGTTCGAAATTGCTTTTTAGTTCGGCATCTTTGGCGAGCAATTCTAAAGCCAAATCTTCAAAAACATAGGCAGAAAACCCTTCTTTTTGCTGCAAGATCGGATCAAAATAGTTCCAGTTAAAGAAAGAGTCAACCGCACTTGGTTCTAGGCATTCCAATACGTAGCGCAGACTTTCAGGGCTTACCGGTATCCAGTAATCCCCTTTTTTGATTCGCTTGGTGTCCGTGAATGCGGACACCTGTGTTCTGTAATGCAAGTAGTGCCCCTCGTAAGCGCTTCGCCGGGTTTGGTACCCTTCTATACGGTAATTTGTCGCTGTTAGCAGGGTATCCTCTGCTATCGGGTACATTTTAACTTGGTTGTTCTCAAACAGTTGGACAATCTTGGTGTAGGCGGCAGGCAGAATATAGCCCGCAGGAATGGCCACACTGTCGGAAGGCACAAACCGATCATAGAATGGGATTTCCTTGGTGAAGGGCTTTTGCTGGTCGTATTTGAGTCGGGGAAAGCCTGTGATTTCGCTGGGGATTGTGTCGACTTCGTAGCCTTTGAACAATCGTGTTGAATAACTGCTCGTGTCTACGGCCCATCCCAGAGGATAATAGGGGCGTTGAGCCCATTCTTCTTGCGATTTGCGACGCACTTCTTTGATCTGATCGTAATCCTGATCAACCTGTTGTACCAGTTGTTGCAAGAGGGAATAGGTCTGCGCCACCCGGGTGTCGTAAGGCTTCAGCATATGGGTTTCGATCATCAGCCCCAGTGTACCCCAAAGGGCTGTGTAGCCTGTGGAATACCGCGGATTATCTAAGAATTGATCAAAGCCCTCATCGGGAGGCCGGTTGTATACGTTTACATAAGGCGTAATGTCGATGCCCTTTTGTTCCAGGGACTGTTCCAAAAGGGGGACAAAGGTTTGTTTTAAATAGAAACCGGCTTCTCCTCCCAACTTATCGTGCTGGGTAAATAAATGCGTCAGGACATATTGGTAGTCCGCACCATTGCTCACGTGGGTGTCGATAAAGAAATCTGGCTTGACCAAGTGGAAGATGCTGGCAAAGGTCTGGGCATTTTTGGTGTCCGATTTGATGAAATCCCGGTTGAGGTCATAGTTGCGGGCATTGCCCCGAAAGCCGTATTCTTCAGGGCCATTTTGGTTGACCCTGCTGGTGGAATTGCGGTTGAGAGCTCCTCCGATATTGTAGACCGGAATACAAGCAATCACGGTGTTCATGGGGGCTTCGATCTGCCCCGTCGCCAAATCTCTGAAGAGCATCATACTGGCGTCGATGCCATCGGATTCTCCTGGATGAATGCCATTGTTCAATAGGATGATGGCTTTGTCTTCGCCAATTTTTTGAAAATTGAAATTGCCATCGGGGTTAAATGTCACCAAGTGCAGCGGTTCACCACTGTCTGTTGAGCCCAGCGTTTGAATGTTAACAGAAGGAAAAGCCTTGGACAATTCCAAATAGTAATCAATGACTTCGGGATAGGTGGGGCTTTTTTGCCCCCCCATCTCTTCGTAGGGCGTTGTCCAATTTTCCGGATTGGTATCCACGGTCTGGCGACATGCCTGAAATCCATAGGTCAACAAGCAGAGGCACAAGACTGTAAGTCGGCTGCGCTGGGTGTTTGGTTTGCGGTACTTCATAAGCGTCATTCGTACCACAAAGGTACCAAATTACGGGCGTGGGAAGTACAGGGAGAAGGTTGTTCCTGATCCTTCCTGGCTGCAAACGCGAATTTGTCCGCCAGAGTTCTCCAGTTGATTTTTGGTGATGTACAAGCCCATACCACGAGAGTTGTCCATCTGGTGGAAGGTCTTGTATAGACCAAACAACTTATCTCCAAACCGCTTGATATCAATGCCTTGACCATTGTCTTGGATCAGCAGCTGGGTGTAGTGCTTGTTCGGGACGGTGCGAATCTTTATTTCTGCAGGTTCTGAAGTCTTTCTGTACTTGATGGCGTTTGATAGTACATTAAGCAATATACTGTCTAAATAGGCCGGCGTCATTTTGACCTCCGAATTGGGGGCCAATTCCAGATGAACACGGATATCGTGGTAATTGATCTGGGCCGATAAGTTGGCCAGGCACTTGTTGACTTCCAATTCCAAATTCAGGCGTTTTTTGCCCAATGGTTTTTTTAAACTGCTGTTCACCAACTCATTGATATTCTCCAAGGACTCGATCAAGTTGTCAGAAGCCTGAACGAGCATTTGAGTCAACTGCTGCTTGCGGTCCGAATTGCTCTCTTTTCGCTGAAAATCGAGTAACATGGAGATGTTCGATGAATTGGACTGCAGATTGTGCGCCACAATGTGGGCGAAATCCATCAATTGATCATTCTGTTTGGAAGTTAATTCAAGAAGTTTGGTCAATTCGCGTTCTTGCTCCTTGCGCTTGGTGATATCCATGCTCATACCAATGATCCCCTGTATTTCTCCTTTATGATCGTGGTACGGTACTTTAGAGGTCAGGAATTCTGTAGTGACATCGCCAATGGTATGCTTTGTTTCCTTGTTGATGATAGCCTCTCTGGAATCCATCACCATAAGGTCTTCATCGCGGGAAATTTGCGCGATTTTGGGGCTGAAAAGATCGAAATCACTTTTTCCGAGTACTTCAGAAGGATCCGAGATCTTGGAGTATTCGCATTCGGCCTTGTTGACGAGAATTTTGCGGGATTCGGCATCTTTGATATAGACATTCAATGGGAGGTGGTCGATTAAAGTCTGCAGCAATTGCTGCTGAGCCACCTTTGATTCTTCAATGCGCACGATTTCGTCAATATCCTGAAAGGTGCCGCTCAGTCTTTTTACGCCTCCGCGTTGTGTCTCGCACTTGCCCGTAGCCCTGACCCAAAGCTCCTTGCCTTGGTTGGTTACAATTTGCAATCGTTCAGAATAGGGTGTGCCCGTGCGCAAGGATTGATCGATAGCTTCCTGAATGCGCTTGCGGGAATCCCCTTGTTTGTAAAAGTTGATGGCATTTTCAATAGTGGGTTCAAAAGAATCGGTTACCCCATGAATTCTCCGGGTCATCGGAGACCAATACAGTTCTCCTGAACTGGGAAAGTATTCCCAATACCCAATACGCGCAATATTAGAAAGGTCTTCGTAGTGTTTAAAGATTTCCAATGCATTCTCTTTCACCGGATCGGCGACTACTTTTCGGGCTTCAATAATCAAGCCTTGGATGTCTTCGTTTTCATCGAAGTAGGGCAGAAAGGTGAAATCTATTTCTTGATCCGCGCTTTGTGGAAGTATGAAGCGAATGCCTCTTTCGGCCGGTTCTTCTAAACACTTTTGTGCGGTATCATGCCAAATGGAGTTTCTCAATTCGCTGGAATCAAGAAAATTAATTTTCTTTTTAGGGTTGGTCAGAAAGAGTTCATGCCAGCGGTCTGAGGCATAAAGGATGTCAAACTGGGTATTTAAATAAGCGGTAGCAGTAGGAATTTGGCGAATGTGGTGCGCCAATGAGGAATGGGTTAGCGTTTTCAATTGTAGGTAATTATAGATTAATGGCGTAAGATTTACGCTACAAAAATACCTCGCATGAAAAGGGGTTGCAATAGATTGTTGTCAAATGAGAAAAAAGTGTGGTTAAGGGAAAAAGGCGCAGGGTCTCCCCTTTTTAGGACTCTTTGCGGACCGCTTCGGGAACAAGTTTGGTGTAGTCCCCACCGTTGCGGATGACTTCTCGAACAATGGACGAACTGATGTAAGATTTACCAGAAGAAGTGAGCAAAAAGACCGTCTCAATTTCAGAAAGGTGGCGGTTGGTATGGGCAATGGCCTTTTCGAACTCAAAATCCGCCGGGTTGCGCAAGCCTCTGAGGATGAACTGGGCGCCAATTTCTTTGCAGAAATCAACCGTCAATCCCTCATAAGTCATCACCTTGATTTTCTTTTCTCCGGCAAAAGTGTGCTCAATGAAGCGTTTGCGCTCTTCCAAAGAGAACATGTACTTTTTGTCTGAATTGATTCCAATACCAATGACCAATTCGTCAAACAGGGTCAATCCTCGCTCGATGATGTCGTAATGGCCCAGTGTAATAGGGTCGAAGGAGCCTGGAAAAATAGCTTTGCGGTGATTCATCTTTTGAAGTACTGCTCTTGTTTGGACTAAAGGTACGCTTTATGACGCTTCTGCCCTGTGTAAGGCATTTTCAACCGCAGAAGAGAACAGTTCTTTGAGCGAAATACCGGCGCACTGGGCTTGTTGAGGTAAAATGCTTTCCTCGGTCAGTCCAGGGGTGGTATTGACCTCCAACAGATAGGGCGTCTGATCTACAATAATGAATTCACTTCGGCAAAAGCCTCTGGCGTCGAGCAAGTGGTATATGCGTTCGGCCAGTTCTTCAATTTGCACTTTCATCTCGGGTGTGATTCGAGCGGGTGTAATCTCCTGGGATTGCCCTTCGTATTTGGCTTTGTAGTCAAAAAAGTCATTTTCACTAACAATCTCAGTGATCGGCAGAGCGGTAGGGGTGCCCTTGATAGGAATGACGCCTACAGAAACCTCCGTGCCGTCTAAAAAAGCCTCGATGAGTATCTGCTCGTCCTCTTCGAAGGAGAGGGCAATGGCCTTGGGGAGGTCTTTTTCTTCGTAGACCTTGCTGATGCCGAAACTGCTTCCGGCCCGATTGGCTTTGACAAAACAGGGCATTCCAACGGTTTCAACAATGGCCTTGGTGTCTATCTCATCTCCATTGTTGAGTGCGACGGAGGCTGCCGCGGGGATACCATAACGTCCCAAAGCACTGAGCAGATCCCGCTTATTAAACGTTAAGGCGGAGGTGTAGGACGAGCAACTGGTGTGGGGCAGGTTGAGGAGCTCAAAATACGCCTGTATCAATCCGTCTTCTCCAGGCGTGCCGTGGACTGCATTGAAAATACAATCGAAGTGAACGGTACCTTCTTCCAGAGGAATGCTGAAGTCAGATCGGTCCACAGGAATCTGGTCTCCATTGGGACTTAAATAAACCCATTTATCTGTATTGATATCTATGGGAAAGGTGGCATAACCCGCCTCCTCTAAATAACGCTGAACGACTTGTCCGCTTTTCAGCGAGATTTCTCGCTCACTGGAGTAGCCCCCCATGATAATGGCTATGTTCTTTCTCATCATCGAATAACTGCGGGCAAAATAACTAAAAAAGGCCCGTTTTTCTATATTTGTCTTTCAGATACGAGCTATGCGCAACCTGTTTCGATTTTTAAAAAGCCGGGCCTTTTTTGTCCAAATCCTGTTGTCCGGTGTTGCTTTTTTGTTGTTAATCTGGATAGTTCTCGGTTGGTTGAAGAGCTATACAAATCACGATGAATTTGTTGAGGTTCCTGATTTTTCAAAGCTCTCAACTTTGGAGATGAAAAAATTGGCCAAAGAGTACAAATTGGACTTTGAGGTTCTTGACTCCTCCAACTACAACCCTGAATATCCCCGTTTTTCAATTCTCGATCAAAATCCCGCGCCGGGAACCAAGGTCAAGGAAAATCGCAAGATATACTTTACCGTAAATCCATCCGGTTACAAGGAAGTGACTGTTCCGAACATCATACAAATCACCCGGCGAAATGCGGAATCCCGCTTGCGCGCTGTTGGTCTTGAGGTGGAACGGGTTACCTACATTGATCAATTGGGCAAGGACATGGTGTATTACGTAAAATACAAGGGCAAGGATATTGGTGAAGGAGCCAAGCTGCCCCGAACGTCCAAGGTGGAATTGGTTTGCGGAAACGGAACGATTCCGGGAAGCGCTCGTGTCCAGGATGCTAGTCCGCAGTAATGTCTACTCCAAACAGTCCCGAAGAGTTCGGGCCCAGTGCTGAGGACCTCTACGAACACTACAAATTTGAAGCCGCGACGGGGCAAGATCCGCTTCGCGTAGACAAGTACCTGCTCAATTTTATAGAAAACGCCACCCGCAACAAGATTCAACAGGCGGCCAAGCAAGGGAATATTTGGGTGAACGGGCAGCAGGTCAAACAGAATTACAAGGTCAAAGGAGGCGATGTTGTCCAAGTGCTCTTTTCTCATCCTCCACATGAATACCTCCTTACGCCGGAAGAATTGCCTCTGGATATCGTCTATGAAGATGACGATCTGTTGGTGGTCAATAAAGCCGCTGGAATGGTGGTGCATCCCGGACATGGTAATTATTCAGGCACCTTGGTCAATGCGTTGCTCTACCATTTCGAAAATTTACCCCGCAATGCCCAGCAGCGGCCAGGTCTTGTCCACCGCATTGATAAAGACACTTCAGGTCTTTTAGTGGTTGCCAAAACGGAGGAGGCCATGACACATTTGGCCAAGCAGTTTTTTGACAAGACCAGTGAGCGGGAATACTGGGCATTGGTTTGGGGAGATGTGGCTGAAGAAGAAGGCACGGTGGATTGTTTTATCGGGCGTCACCCGAAAAACCGACTGCAAATGACCACATTTCCGGAGAGTGATCAAGGGAAAGCCGCTGTTACCCACTACAAGGTGTTGGACCGCATGCGCTATGTCAGTCTGGTATCCTGCCGCCTGGAAACCGGTCGAACGCACCAAATTCGGGTGCATATGAAGTATTTGGGGCATCCCTTGTTCAATGATGCGCGCTATGGCGGAGATCAAATTTTAAAAGGGACCCATTTTACCAAATACAAACAGTTCGTTGAAAATGCGTTTCAAGTCCTGCCACGTCAGGCCCTGCATGCACGAACTTTGGGATTCACCCATCCAAGAACGGGAGAATTTCTACGCTTTGAATCAACTATACCGGAGGATATGACCGCCTGTATTGAGAAGTGGAAGAAATACGCTCAGTATCAGTAGACTTTATTGCGGTATCGAAGAAGCCTTTCTCCGACTTGAAGACAGCTGATCAATAGGTCGTATTTTTGCAAGAAGAAGTTGAATCTATGAAGCTCAAAATTGTTCTTTCGCCAGCCAAATCACTGGATTGGGAAACCCCTTTACCAACCTCCGAATATACAGATCCAGCCTTTTTACAGGAGGCCGAGCGATTGGGCAAGGAACTACAGAAGAAATCCCAGCGTTCCCTTTCCAAATTGATGAACCTGTCTACCGCATTGGCTGAATTGAATTGGAACCGCAACCAGAATTTCAACTGGCCACAAACCCAGAAGAATGCCCGGCCTGCCGTTTTCTCCTTTAATGGAGATGTCTACCAGGGACTGGATATGGGAAGCTTTCCAGAAGAAAAACTGGCTCACTTGCAAGAGCGTGTTTGGATTCTGTCCGGCCTCTATGGAATTTTAAGACCTCTGGATTTGATTCAGCCTTATCGTTTGGAGATGGGAACTTCACTGCGCGTGAATACCCGTAAGAATTTATACGAATTTTGGAAGAAGAAGTTGACGGCTCATGTCAATCAAGAACTCACTGAAGAGGACTTGTTGGTGAATCTAGCGAGCAAGGAATACTTCTCCGCCCTGGATGCAAAGCAGTTAAAGGCCCAGGTCATTGCTCCCCAGTTTCGGGAATTGAAAAATGGCAAACTGCAGATGGTCAGTTTCTTTGCCAAACAAGCCCGGGGTAAAATGGCTCGCTACATCGTCGAGAACAATTTGCAAAAGGCAGAGGAGCTTTTGGCCTTTGATGTGGACGGATACCGCTACAGTGAAGAGCACAGTAAAACGGCGGCTGAGCCTTTGTTTATTCGATAAGAAGCACGCTTGAACTTCAATAAATAGGCGCTGACCGCGTTTACTAAGTGAAGTTAGTGCTTATGAAATCTGCTTTTTCTACCGCAGTTCTTACCGCTGTTATTTTAGGTCTTGCCCTGTCGTTTTCTTGCGAGGACGATCGAGATGATGCCCTGGAAGCCGCTCAAGTCCGTATCCTCAACAAGGATACCCTCTTGTTTAATCAAGTTCATTTGGGTGATAACTTTTTGGAATTCAATCAGATAAATCCTGGAGACTATTCGGACTATCAACCTGCCGCTGAAATGCCCTTTTTCTCCACCATAGAAGTGGATGCCGAAGGACAGACCTATACGCTGGAGGCCGCCCTGGATGGTTATCCGGCTACTTTGCCGCTCGGTTTCTACACCTATGGCTTGTCTGTTGATTCTGAGGGAAATCTGGTTTTGGACTTCATAATCGATTAAAACTTCGCCTTCCTTTTCACGATTTAGCAGGTATTTGTTAAAGTTTTTGAGGATCTCTTCTTGTCTCCCCTTGGCAGATGAATTAAGTTTGTTTAAGGGTTGATCGAGCGGATTTTGTTTTGCTGAATCACCTCATTGCCCCACTTTTTTTAGGAACAATAAGACGTACATTGTCATCGAAATTCAAGCGCTTTGAAGATTAAAAAAGTACTCGTAGCAAACCGTGGTGAAATAGCCATTCGCATCTTTCGGGCCTGCGTAGAAATGGGCCTAAAAACGGTAGGTATTTATACCTATGAGGACCGGTATTCACTTCACCGGTACAAAGCCGACGAAAGTTACCAGATCGGCGGAGAAGACGATCCTTTAAAACCCTACCTGGACATTGATGAGATTATTGGGGTCGCCCTGGCCAATGGGGTGGACGCCATTCATCCCGGATATGGTTTTCTTTCGGAGAATGCGCGTTTTGCTCAAGCTTGTGAAGACAACGGAATCATTTTTGTCGGTCCCAAGGTCTCTGTATTAAAGG
>CAZLGZ010000028.1:4367-19814 GCA_964558965.1 uncultured Flavobacteriaceae bacterium | reverse complement strand
GTACTTCAGATTGATATCGAAGATGGTAGTTCAACTACCGTAAATCTTTCGGATTTGGACGATGACATTACCATAACCAATACGGTAACCGGAAACAGAATTGCAACGGTTGCTCAAGATGGAGGATCAACAACAGATATCAACGAAACGGTTACCTCTCTTTCGCAAAATACAAGTACAGGTGTGATTTCCTATTCGGATGAAGAGGGGAACAGTGACACAGCCAATGTGGTAAGTACTGATAGTAATAACCAAATCAGTGTCGGTTCAGACGGTGGAGCCTTCTTGAATATGCCCGCTGTTTATTCTGCCGGTAAGATTAATGGAGACGGTACAGCGGCGAGTATTTATCAAGCTACTGTTACTCGTTTGGACGAAGGGGATTATGAGGTAACCTTCACTACACCTTTAGCCAATAGCAATTATATCATTCAGGTATCGACCCTGGATTGTGGAGGAGATTGCCCAGGAAACGGAGGTTCGGACTATGATGACCCGGGTATTACTTACTACAGCCAATCTGCTACAGGATTCCGCGTGAATATCGGAGATAGTGATAACGGTGCTAACCAGAAGGATGACATCGATCTCGAATTCATGTTTACTGTAATTGTACTGCCTAACTAATACAACACACCCTACAAGAGATGAAAAATCTATTTAAATCAGCAGGCCTTTTGGTTTTGCTTTTACTAACAGAAAACGCCGTTGCTCAGATTGATGCCATGTCATTGATGGTGATTCCTTCCGGGACAACTACAGAAATGAACAACATCAGTGGAGCTGCCGTTGGGGGTATGTTATACAACACGACCGAAAACGCAATCTACTATTGGACAGGTTCCGCCTGGGCCAGAGCAACGGATGATCAGACTGCTGCTGAGGTTTCTGCAGCTACACCGGTGGATGTTGACGGTGATGCTACTGCTGAAAACGATGTGGAAGAAGTTATTCAGGCTATTGCACCCATTACAAGCAAAGCGGCACGGGTATTTTATCCTCCGTCAATAGCAATTGATGCCAGTACCAATGGAACAGCCTCCATTGATTTGTATGCTCAGTATACGGCTCAGTTTGCAACCCCAACAGCGAAAAGCGGGGATGCACCGGCGGTTATTCCAACCTATGGGGCAACGGATTTACATTACTACGTAACCTACGCCGACCCATCGGTGTTTGACGTGAATAATATGACAATTAGTAATTCAGGTGTCTTGTCTTATGAAATCATAGGACAGCCCAGTGATTACAATGCTTTAATCAATGTGGTTTTTGTAGTTAAATAAAAGACGATCACCGAATCTTGAGAAGTTTACGCTTACATATCACTCTGCTACTGATTTTCACCTCCTATTGGAGCCATGGGCAGTTTTTGCTTCAGGCCCCCAATACAGGAGATGAATCCAACTATCAATGGTACGAGGCTTCAGATACGGGTACTGTATTGGGCACGAATTCATTTTTAGAAGTGACTCAGCCTGGTGTGTATTTTGCCACTTATGACGGTACGAGTTGTGGTTCAAATGCGACAGGGTATTTTATTCTGACCAACTGCAATAACCCTCACAACCAGGTTACTCTTGATATTAGTGCATACAACAGAACCGGAGCTACCATTAGCTGGACTCCAGCATTAACAGGCGATCCGCTACGTCCGGTGGTGGAAGCAACCCAAACCGTTACGCGTTATACGGCTACCCTCGAAATAGCAGGGGACGTACAGACTCTGCCTAATTTCACCGTGGTCTGTATTCAGCAGGCCGCTAATCTACAGGACGACCTGGTTTCGGTCTTGGAAGATGATCAGGTACAAGTTCCTGTTTTTGATAACGATTCGGACTTGCCGGATACTGGGACTTTGACATTTTCGGACCCGACCAATGGAACAGTTACGGTTAATGATGGGGGTACACCCAATGATCCTCGAGATGATACCTTGACCTATACACCAGATCCCGATTACAATGGGCCGGATTCTTTCACCTATACCGTTTGTAACTCGGCAGGGGATTGCAGCACGGCCACAGTAACGGTCGATGTTATTCCAACACCAGATGCTTTTGATGATACGGTTTCAACCGATCAAGATACTGCTGTTGCCATTTCTATGTTGAACAACGACAACGATTGGCTAAACCTACAGACCATAACGGTGACCACACCGGCCAATGGAACGGCGAGTTGGGACGATAATGGAACTCCGAATGATTACTCGGATGACGTATTGATCTATGTGCCCAATACAGGCTTTGAAGGAACCGATACGTTCACTTATACCATTTGTGATACCAATGGAGTTTGCTCCACAGCGACTGTTGTTGTGATGGTGAATCCTCCTTTGGATTTGGATGCCGATAACGATGGTATTCTGGACAGCTTTGAGGATCTCAACCTCGATGGTGATGATGATCCTTCAACCAACCCGACCGATACCGATGGAGATGGTATTCCGGACTACCTGGATATCGATAGTGATGACGATGGTATTCCAGATAATATTGAAGCTCAAACCACGCAAGGATATATCGCCCCTTCTGGTATGGATGCCAATAACAATGGTTTGGATGACGCTTACGAGCAAGATGGAAACTTAGGCCTTGTGCCACTTGATACCGATGGCGATAGCTTACCAGACTATGTCGATACGGATAGTGACGACGACGGTATTGTCGATGCCATTGAAGGACATGATTTTGACGCCAATGGTGTGCCCGAGAATGAGTGGATGGGATCAGACAAAGACCTGGATGGTCTTAGTGATGGGTATGAAGGAGATACGGCTATTGATGTTGACGTCAATGATGAAATTAATGATCCTTCTACTGATCTACCGGACACTGACGGCGACGGTATACCCGATTACCGCGATACCGATGATGATGGTGATGATATTGCCACCCAAGATGAAGATCTCGATGGAGACGGAGATTGGTTAAATGACGATACAGACGGGGATGGTATTCCGAATTATTTGGATACCGACTTGGATGTAGCAGGGGAGGAAATCGAAGTCTTCAATGTCCTCACGCCGAATGGAGATGGGGTACATGACGAGTTGGTTATCCGTAACCTGGATAACTTCCCGAACAACTCCGTTAAGATTTACAACCGTTGGGGTGTATTAGTCTTCCAGACGCGCGCTTACAACACTACGGGCAATGTGTTCGATGGAACATCAGATGCTCGAGCAACACTGAACCAAGACAGCAAACTACCAGTAGGTACATACTTCTACATTATTGAATACGAAGCCGATAATGGTCGAATGAACCAGGTTTCGGGATATATCTATTTGAACCGATAATGAGACGGGATATGATACGCATAGGGACCCCTATTCAAACACTGCTTACAGGAGTGATGCTCTTGGTATGCACTCTGGTCATGGGGCAGCAAGATGCCCAGTACACCCAGTACATGTACAATACTGTTAGTGTGAATCCAGCCTATGCCGGATCCAGAGGGCACTTGAGCATAGCTGCTCTTTACCGTGCCCAGTGGGTCGGTTTGGACGGAGCACCCGAAACACAGACCCTGAATGTTCACAGCCCTATGGGGTATAAGGGCTTCGGGACGGGCTTGTCCTTTATTAACGAAAAGATCGGTCCAACCTCAGAAACCTATTTTGACATCGATCTATCCTATACCATTCAAACCGGGGTAGAATCCCGTTTGAGTTTTGGTTTAAAAGCCAGTGCCCATTTATTGGATATTCGCTTTTCGGAATTGAATCAGAACACCGGTCAAGGAACAGATCCGACTTTACAGCAGAATATTGACAACCGCTTTTCGCCCAATATTGGTGCTGGAATCTACTTTCACACAGATCGCTACTATGCGGGACTATCGGTGCCGAGGATGCTCGAAACAACTCACTTTGAAGAGTCTTCTTTATCGACAGCAACGGAGTTGATGAATTTTTACTTTATCACCGGTTATGTCTTTGATTTAAACCCGGATTTAAAGTTCAAGCCGAGCTTGCTGACCAAAGCGGTCAGAGGAGCCCCTTTGCAGGTGGATGTTTCCGCCAACTTTCTCTTTTCTGAAAAGTTTATTGGAGGACTGGCTTACCGCTGGGATGCCGCATTTAGCGGATTGATCGGATTTCAACTTTCTTCCGAATTGATGGTTGGCTTGGCCTATGACCGTGAAATAACGGATCTGGGAGCTACTTCTTTTAACGATGGTTCCTTTGAGGTGATCTTGCGCTATGACTTCCTGAAATCAAGCGATTTTATCAAGTCTCCGCGTTTCTTTTAATCCACTTGAATTCATAAGCCTATTAACTTCCGTATTTTTGCAAAATGCAAGAAGAATTAGTGGTACTTGTCGATGAACAAGACAACGAAGTAGGGCTAATGCCCAAGATGGAAGCCCATGAAAAAGCTGTATTACACCGAGCCTTTTCTGTCTTTGTATTGAATGAGAAGAAGGAATTGATGCTCCAACAAAGAGCGGGCAGTAAATACCATTCTCCGTTGTTATGGACCAATACTTGTTGCAGTCACCAGCGCCAAGGTGAAGACAGTATCGCTGCCGGTAAAAGGCGCCTTCAAGAAGAAATGGGATTTGTAACCGATATTGAGGAAATCTTTACTTTCATTTACAAGGCTCCATTTGATAATGGCCTAACGGAACACGAATTGGATCATGTCCTACTTGGGCATTTTGAGGATGCTCCCGTGATTAACCCGGAAGAAGTAGAGTCCTGGAAATGGATGTCTCTTGACGCTATTCAGGCCGATATTGCAGAGAATCCAGAGACTTATACGGCTTGGTTCAAAATCGTATTTAACCGTTTCAAAGATCATTTGGACGGAAATCCTTAAAACTTAACCCTAGGCTAGTTAATCTTCTGAGTGCCTTTAGTAGTTTTGATCCAAAATGTAGATGTTTATGCAGTTGTATCCCATCAAGTTTAGCCCCATCGCCAAAGACCGTCTGTGGGGAGGTAATAAGCTCGAAACCGTCCTTCAAAAGCCTTTTTCAGGAGATACCATTGGCGAAAGTTGGGAACTCTCTGGAGTCGACGGAGATGTATCCGTAGTCGAAAATGGTGCCTTGGCAGGACAAAGTCTTACAGAACTGATGGAAACCTTTAAAGAGAGGCTCTTGGGCCAATCGGTGTTCGATCGCTTTGGGATGGAGTTTCCTATTTTGATCAAATTCATTGATGCCAAGCAAGATCTGTCGATTCAGCTACACCCGCACGATGACCTAGCCAAAGAACGCCACAACTCTTTTGGAAAGACAGAAATGTGGTACATAATGGATGCGGATCCTGGTGCAGAATTAATCGTTGGATTCAATCGTGATGTGACCAAAGCAGAATACCAAGAACATCTGGATCAAGATCGCTTATTGGAACTTTTGAATTACGAGGAAGTCCAGGAAGGAGATACCTTCTTTATTAATACCGGAAAGATCCATGCCATTGGGGCAGGGGTAATGCTTGCCGAAATCCAACAAACCTCTGATATCACCTACCGTGTTTTTGATTTTAATCGAAGAGATAAGAACGGCAATCTGCGCGAATTGCATACTGAGATGGCATTGGATGCAATGGACTACCAGAAGAAAGACGACTTTAAGGTCCAATACGATCGGGCCGAGAATCAGGCAAACGAATTGGTGCATTGTCCATACTTCAAAACGGATTACCATCGCTTGACCGAGAGCGTGGAATGGAACTACGAAAGTGCTGACAGCTTCCGAATTTATATGTGTGTCGGAGGAGAGGCTACCTTGGAAGCCCCTGAAGGCTCCGTACACATTAAAAAGGGAGAGACAGCGCTTATTCCGGCGGAACTAAAAAGTCTAAAGGTCAAAACGGAGTCCGCTTCTCTTTTGGAAGTGACGATTTAATCCTAACTTTAAGTACAAAACCACTGTTATGGCAAGTATTCGAGAACTGAAGAAAGATATCAACTACGTGTTGGGTGACATCATTGGAGAAGTCCAAGATTGGGAAGCAGAAACCGGTAATTATGGTTCTGACGAGGGCAGTGCTCTAATCGATAAGACCATTGAGGTGTTCGATACCTTAATGAACAAAGTTCATGAAAAAGAGGTAGAAAATGCCAAAGCGCACTTTGACAGTATCCGCAAAGAACTCGTTTCGAGTGCTGTGAGCTTGACAGAAGAAATCAACAAGCTCTCTTAATAAGCAGAGAACTTACTGGACTAACTTTTCTAATTCCTTCGCATACTGAGATTGGCGAATGGAATCAGGCATCTTGTTGAGGATAGAATCGATAAAGACCGGATTGGATTCTGGAGCATCTTTCAGCACAGCATAAGGAGAAACGGCCGATTCCGGATGGGCCATAGCAAAGGTCAAAACGTAGCGGTATTTCTGTTTGATTAAACTGGTTCTCTGGGTAAAAAGCGAATCCAATCCTAGGCTATCTTGAGCTGCTTGTGCTTTGATTTCTTGTTGAACCAAATCCAATTCCTTTTTATTGAATTCTGAAAGCATTTCGCTGTACTGCTCAAACAGTTTGTGCTGGGCTGACCCGACTACTTTGGCGTCCGTTGAAAAGGCGTTCCAAGAAGTGGTTACTCGGATAGAACCCGCTTCAGCAAAAACGGGTAAGCGGTCGTTCAACGGGTTACCGTCTTTCTTGTCCAAATAGAGATACAACAAGGTCGGCTCTTCCAAATTGTGGTCCAGTGTAAACTCACCCGATCCATAAAGTTCTACGGAATCCAAATTGACCAGACTCGTATCGGCAAGCTTTTGCAGGTAGAGTTTTCCTTTTTTAAGCCCTTTGATATTCCCGCTGATCAATAAATTAGAGTCGCTCTTGTCGGATTGACAACTAACCAGACAAAGAAGGAGAACAAAGACGATTGAAATGGATCTCATGGAGGTGTTTTTAGAAGGCCCAAATATGCACATTTAATTTGATTTGAGAGGTGTTCTTAAGCGCTTAAACAGTACTGGCCAGTTGCATTAGAATTGCACAGAGGTATGCGCCTACTGTTCCAACGATGTACCCAAAAACGGCAAGCAAAATGCCTACTGAAGTAAGGGAGGGATGGAACTCCGCCGCGACCACCGGAGCGGATGCGGCTCCACCCACATTGGCCTGACTGCCAACGGCCAAAAAGAAGAAGGGAGCTTTGATCCACTTGGCTACCAAAATAAGGAGGCCTGCGTGTATGCCGATCCAAATGAATCCAATCAGGATAAGAGAGGGATTCTCGAGGACCCGGCCGATATCCATTTTCATACCGATGGTGGCAACAAGGATATAGATAAAGAGGCTTCCAATTTTACTGGAACCGGCTCCTTCAAACGACTTGGCCTTGGTAAAAGAAAGGCCTATACCAACGGAAGTGGCGATAACGACCATCCAAAGAAAGCGGGAGCCTAAAGAAGAAAGCACCTGATCTTTATCGCGTATCACGGCAAAATTGTCTTCCAGAAAACCTGCCCAGAGATCCCCAAAAAAGTGTGCAGCTCCGACTCCTGCGAAGGCCAAAGAAAATAGGAGAATAAGATCTCGAAGTTGAGTGGGTCTTGTAATGCGTTCGTTGTGTTCTGAAACCCGCTGCTTGAGCTCTTCAATACTGCTGTTATCGGCTTTTAACCAACGGTCAATGCGGTCGCTGCGTCCAACTCCCAGCAGAATGATGGCCATCCAGACATTGGCAACCACAATGTCGACCAAGACCATTCCCCCGTACTTTTCTGGGTTGTATTGAAAGACTTCCAACATGGCCGCCTGGTTGGCTCCACCACCAATCCAACTACCAGCGATGGTCGCTAATCCCCTCCAAATTTCATCCGCTCCACTCGCGCCCAGGGATTCTGGCATAAAGGTGGCTACAATTAATACGGCCACAGGGCCACCCAGAATAATACCGAAGGTACCGGTCAGGAACATAATCAGGGCTTTGGGGCCGAGATTGAGTAATGCCTTTAAATCGATGCTTAAGGTCATCAGGATAAGGGCCGCCGGGAGGAGGTATCGGCTCGCCACAAAATACAGTTGGGAATTGGGTTCATCGACGATCCCAAAGCTAGAAAGGAGTGCAGGGAGCAAATAACACATCAGAACCGCAGGAACGATTGAATAAAACCGTTTCCAAATGCTGGAATCCGATGATGAGGTATAGAACACAAAGCCCAGACATAGGGCGATCAGTCCCAAAACGACGGTGTCATTCGCGATGGGAAAAATAGAAGCTTGTATCAAAATCTAGAGGTTTAGCCAGTACGTTAATTTCAGGTTGATTGTTCGTTGCCGGGGCAAGAACGGACTGACAAAATAATTGTCCGTGTAAACCAGAAACAAGTCCGAAAGTGGAGCGAAGCGCCACTGTAGGCGAGAATTGATCCCTAAGTTGTCTCGTTGGTTACTGTACTGCACCAGCGTAGACCAAAATAGTGATTTGTTTAATGTGTAGTCAATTCGAGGGCTAATCAAAATGATATCGGCGGTTCCATAGGGAGCCGGTAATTCGATTCGATCGAGGTTGGTTCGAACCGAAAAATTGAATTTTGGCTGCAGACGAAGATTCACTCGTCCTTGCAGGGAATAGCGGTAGCCGTTGAAAAACTCCCCATAAGAGGGTTCCAAAGAATAAGAGAACACCTTTCTGCGGTCCGAACGAAAGTTGACCGATACCGACTGGAATCGGAAGTCCTCATCTGCTGGAAGTGCCGCTGCTCCATCTGCGCCTGTGGGTTCAAAGTCGTTTAAGAGCAGGACGTAGCGGTCTTGGAACCCGACTTCGAGTTCAGCCAGACTATTGAAGTTGACCACCCAACTCAGACGATTGAAAGAGTCCGTGTTTTTAAAATCAAGACTAGGGACTTGGGTATAGGTTGTAAAGAACTCCAGTCCGTGGTTATTGATGGCTCCTTTTTTAGGCCAAAATCGGCGTGAGAAGAAACCAGCGGATTTGTAAATGTCTTTTCTCGGAATGAATCCTAAATCCGAATTAAAGCCTTCGTCGATATAGACGAAATCAAACACGGCGGAGTAGTTTCTTTCGTTATAGGCCATATTGGCTCCAAAAGAGAAGTTTCCGATTTCGTCATCCGGATCAATGGATTTATGAACATAGAATTTTCCGATGAGGGAATTGTCTTTATTGGCCAAGTTGTAATCGATCCCGAAGACCCGATTATACTCTTCTTCTTCTGGTAAAAAACCAGGACGATCAAAGCTTTGACGGTTGATGAAGAAGGCGCTGATGTTGGATCTGGCAAACACCTTCTGTTGTAAAGACACCATCATGTTGTTGTTGGATGCAATTTCGTTAAGGGCGTCCTCTTCGGTTTGAATATTCAAAACCCCTAAGCGCAAGGTTGGGCTGAGTTTACCACTGAGACGCATCCCAGCAATGATGCGATTTTCGACGGTGTTTCCTGCGGTGTCTCTGGCGATTCCAATGCGGCGTGAAAAGAAAGGATTGGCATCTCTTCCTCCCCCAAAGTTTCCGAAAAGGTCGTTGTTATCAATAAAGAACTGACGGCGTTCAGGCAGAGAAATCTCAAAACGAGTGAGGTTGGTAATGAAGTTATCGACCTCCACTTGAGAAAAGTCCGGATTGATCGTTACATCCAGGTTCATCCCGTTTCCGATTGCTACTTTGGCATCACCCCCGTATTTAAATTCGTTGAAGCTTTCTTGATTTTCAAAATCACGACTGGTTATACCAGTAACATAAGGGATCAAAGCGAGAGGTGTTCTGGACTTTCCTAATGGTTTTTCGAACACCATATCTCCCATAAAGGCCAGGTTAAAGATCAGCTGGTTCTGCGGGATTTTGGCCCAGGTGCTTCTTTCGTTGGCCTGCATATCGAAGCGGTAGCTGTTAAAACGCCACTTCTTGGTTCCTTCACTGAACTTAAAGGAGGTCAGCGGAATGGCGATTTCGGCTGTGTAATAGTCTTCGTAGATGTGGGTTTCTCCTTTCCATTTGATATCCCAGGAAGTGGTAAATCCACGCAGGTCAGAACCTCCTCCGGTGATCAAAGCTTCTCTTCGTACACCTAGAGGGTTGATCCCAAACAAGAAGGCGTTGGTTCCGTCATTGAAGGTGTCGAACAATAAGCTGATGTTGTCGTTGCCTCCCGCTCTAAAATCTCGCTGCAAAGAAGGGATGACGTAGTCGTCGCCCAGGGTCTTACAGGTGATCCCGATATAGAGGGTTTTGTTGTCGTAAACCATCTTGATCGAAGTGGTCTGGGTGGCGGGTATGGAATCAGATGGAAAATACTGCTGAAATCCGTCTGCGGCTTCAGCAAATTCCCAGAATGCCTCGTCGAGTTTTCCGTCCAGGGTGGGGGCCTCTTCAATCAGGCGAACCACAAAAGATTTCTGGTTTTGTTGAGCGACACAAAAACAGGAAATCAGCGATAAAATGAGAAAAACGTAATTTTTTGGCATAGGGGAAATTCAGACCTGCAAATTTAACGGTCATAACGTTAAATAATTGCCAAACTATTAGTCCGAACCCTTATCTTTTTCGCTGTTTGTAGGGGTTTTCTTCGGAAAACGTCCCTGTTTTTTGAGCATTTCCTGCAGCATCCATTCCATCTGGCCATTGGTGCTACGGAATTCATCTTCCGCCCACCTCTCAATAGCCTTGTAGACTTCTTCGTTGATACGCAACGCGAATGCTTTTTTCTTAGCCATCGATGGAGAGTATAAATTGAGCCAGAACTTCTACCAGCGATTCCGACAAGGGAACCGAGGTGTCTCCATAAGCCTTGATGTTTTCCTGAGCAGAATTGACCTCTTTTAACACATGATTCAACTTGGGAATAATTGCCAATTGGACCTGATTGCCCTGGTCAATGCCTGAATTCAACCAAACTTCCTGCAGAGCGTCCGGATTTGAACGAATTTGCTCGATTTGGTCGTGGTCCGTCAGTAAAGGAAGACGAGATTCGGCTAGACCTAATCCTTGTTTTAGAGGGATCTGACTGTCGGCTAGTCCTTGGATAATAAGGGTAGGCAATTGACTTTTGCTTATTTCAACTCCGGGATCATAAGCCGCCCAGTCTTTTAAGAATCGCTGATTGGCGGGAGCAAAGACTTGTACCAGAAAGGGATTTACTTGCAGAATCGTGTCGGTTTTATGGAGTTCAGCAAAATGATCTCGGGCTACTTTTTTAAGGGCGGGAAGTTGACCTCCGATTTGATCGACAATAATGCTGTCAATGGTGCTGTGTGTTCCGGCCAGGGAAGTGTAGCTCTTTAAGTTTTCTGATCCCAGTAAAAGACCGACCAAGGAGCCCTGGCTATGGCCCATGACATGAATGCCACTAAAACGAGAATCATCTTTAAAATGCTCTATGGCTACCCTTGCATCGTCAGCGTAGTCTGCAATACGGATGCGGGTCATTTTTTTCAGGTTCTCTATGGAGGAGGTTCTTTTGTCGTAGCGGTAGGTCGCTATGCCTCTTTTATTCAGGGCATCAGCCAGCTCTTTCAGGTAGGTAAGGGGTAGGGCCGGACCTTGGCCTCCATTGCGATCGATATTTCCTGAACCGTGAATAAAGATGAGTAAGGGAGGTTTTTTGGTCTGAGCAGGAATACCCAGGGTACCCGGCAGGGAAACTTCTCCATTAAAGAGTTGAATCTCTTCTTGTATTGTTTCTTCCTGTGCGCTAAGAGCAAGGGTACAAAGGAAGAATAGGATAAGGATGATCGCTTTAAGCTTCATGGGTTTTCTTTTTGAGGTAATACTGCAGAATTTTCGCTGCTTCATCTTTTTTCTGGGTGCCAAGCATCAATTCTTTACCATCGCGTTGACGAATAAAAATACCCTGCTTGCCTTTTACTGAATAAGCCCAGATTCCTTTGGACATGGACATTTTAATGCCCCATCCGCCAAAATCGGCAATGGGTTTGTACTGCTTTACGACGGCTGACTCCACATCGTACCAGCTGACTTTTCGCCATTTCACCACAAAGGGCCAGAAGCAGTAATGAATGCCCTCCTGATCGATTTTGGTATACATTCTCATGCTCACGAGAAAGAGGCTGGTGAATCCGAGGAGTCCCAGGACAACGATCTGACCCGTGGTGTCATCCACGGTGACCTTATCAACTCGGACCCCGGCAATGTACCAAGCGTAAATACAATAAATCATTAAACCCAGGGGAATGAGTAGGGTCAAGAGCATGAACCACTGATTAAACCACTGGGTTTCCTTAAAGTCTTTCATATAGGTTTAAGGATTCAACGTTCCGGTATTGACAATGGGTGTGGTGTCCTTGTCAGAACAGAGAACGACCATGAGGTTACTGACCATGGCGGCTTTTCTTTCCTCATCCATTTCGACAATTTTGTTTTTATCTAGTTCGGCAAGGGCCATATCGACCATACTGACGGCTCCTTCCACAATTTTATGACGGGCCGCAACGATGGCGGTGGCTTGTTGACGCTTCAGCATGGCATTGGCGATCTCCTGCGCATAGGCCAGGTAGCCAATTCGGGCCTCTAAGACCTCAATTCCGGCCATGGACAAACGATCCTGTACCTCGGTTTCCAATGCTTCACTGACTTCATTGACACTGGAGCGCAAGGTGATGTCTTCCTCATTGCCTTCGTCAGCAAAGTTGTCATAGGGATACATACTCGCCAGTTTTCGGACAGCAGCATCTGTTTGAACCCGCACAAAGTTCTTGTAGTCGTCTACATCAAAGGCGGCTTTATAGGTGTCTGTAACACGCCAGACCAAAATGGTACTAATCATTATCGGGTTCCCCAATTTATCATTCACCTTGAGGCGCTCACTGTCAAAGTTGCTGGCGCGCAAGGAGATTTTCTTCTTGGTATAAAGAGGGTTGACCCAGAACAAGCCATTCTTTTTTACGGTTCCCTTATACTTTCCGAATAAAAGGAGAACACGAGAACTATTGGGGTTGACCAGGATCAATCCAAAGAGAAAAAAGAAGCCAAAGAAGACGGCTATGCCGAAGAGTGGCTGTTCGTACATAAAGATCGCAGCAATACCCCCGAAGAACAGAAGGAGGCAAAAGAATAACATGAAATAGCCGCTGGCTGGTTTTTTTACTTTCTCGGATGTCATAGTCTGATATTAAAGTGATATCACTAATATATCAAAAAATTTTGAAATAAAAAAAAGCCCGACTACAAAGCCGGGCCTTTCTGCAAAACTAGGAATCAACTACTCTTCCTTTTTCATAGTGCATCTATTGTCTGTCAACGGTTATAGAGTTCGAAAGTCCATACAGCCCTTCCAGCTGAGAAACATTGTTCCCTGCCATAAGTCCGGTTAATCCGTCTTCATATCGCATGTACCAGATGAGGCATACTCCAACCCCGGCTCCGTCGAAATCGACACCTTCCACATCGGCAAGGGTCGGAGGTAAACCTAGAATATTGTTCTGGTCATCGGTGATCACCCAGGTTCCATTCGCTCCAGTGTTGTTACTGTTGTCCAGGGTAATACCACTGACCATATCGGGGGTGCCATCAACAGTGAAGGTAAAAGGCCCACCGGCGATTGTTCCGGCATTCGGATTACGGGTAACGGTGATGGAATTCGAGAGATCGTAAACACCGACCAAGTCACTGACGTTGTTTCCTGCGCTTAGACCGGTAAGGCCATCTTCATAGCGCATGTACCAGATCAAACACACACCTACACCGGCGCCATCAAAATCTACCCCTTCAACGGCACTAAGGGTTGGCGGCAATCCAAGAATGTTATTCTGATCATCGGTGATCACCCAGGTTCCATTGGCTCCTGAGTTGTTGCTGTTGTCTAGTGTAATACCACTGACCATATCGGGTGTTCCGTCCACAGAGAAGGTAAATGGACCACCGGCAATTGTACCGGCATTCGGGTTGCGGTTGACCGTAATGGAGTTTGAAAGTTCAAAGGAACCCACCAAATCACTGACGTTGTTTCCTGCTTCCAGACCAGTCAGGTCATCGCCGTAAACGATGTGCCAAATCAGACATAGTCCCACTCCGGCAGCGTCAAAGTCTACTCCTTCAACGGCCATCAGTGTCGGAGGCAAACCGAGAATGTTGTTTTGCCCGTCGGTGATTACATAACCGCGGTTGAGTCCAACGACATTGGTTTCGTCCAGTGTAATGCCACTGACCATGTCGGGGGTGCCATCCACGGTAAAGTCGAAAGGTCCTCCAGAAAGCATCCCGGCATTGAGTCCGTCACGGACCGTTACGAGGAAGTTGGACAAGGCGAAATCACCAACCAGATTGTCCAGGTTTTGGCCTGCGGCAAGACCGGCTAAGCCTTCGTTGTAAGTCAAGTGATAGATGTAGCAAGAACCGGTGCCAGCACCGTCAAAATCAACACCGAACAGGGCGTCTAGTGTTGGAGGCATCCCCAGAATATTACGGGAGTCATCTGTGATCACATAGGTTTGGCTATCGCCATTTCCATCGAAACCATTTAAAGTAATCCCCGATACCATATCAGGACTACCATCTACTACAAAGGTGAAAGGTCCCCCTTGTAATGTTCCTGCGTTAAGAGCGACTGGTGCTTGTGCGTCGTCTTCTTCACAAGAGATAAAGATTAGGCCTACTGCTGCGAGTAAGACCGAAGATTTTAAGAGATTCATAGCTGTTGTTTTTAACGTTGGTTCAAAGGAATTCAGAAGGTGTTGCAGAAATATCACGGAGACTTAAAGATTTTTTATTTACTGAAAGTCAGCGATTTAAATGTGTCTTTGGGCGAATTCGTGCAAGGAAGCGCTCTTTTGTGCGACAGAAGGAGGGTTGAGCTTCACAAAAAGGATGAGGATTTGTGATCCTTTCGTGATAATTGCCGCTTTAATTCGTACACATGAAAAAGGTTGCCGTCATTGAAGACGATCCAGAAATCGTTCACTTATTAGAAATTCACCTCAAAGACCTGGGCTGTGAAGTGATTACAGAAGGTCGAGGGGATCGTGGGATTGCCCGTGTGGAACAAGAAAAGCCCGACTTGATTATTCTGGATGTCATGTTGCCCGGTGCAGACGGTATAGAGGTATGCCAAACCTTGAGAGCCCGTGGATACACCACTCCTATTCTTATGTTAACCGCTAAGTCGGAAGAAATTGACAAGGTGCTCGGCTTGGAAGTAGGTGCTGACGATTACCTGACTAAACCCTTTAGTATTCGGGAATTTATCGCACGGGTAAAGGCCATTTTTAGAAGGCACAAAATGCTCATGGAACAACAGGAGGTTGAAAACAATCCCAGTGTCTTGGAATTCGATCGCTTGAGCATCGACATCGACTTGCGAAAAGTTTCCTTGGATGGGCAAAGAATAGAGCTTTCTCCCAAGGAATTTGAACTCTTGGTATTGCTTTCTTCCAATCCCGGGAAAAGTTACGACCGATCCAAACTGCTCGAAATGATCTGGGGCTATGATTTTAAAGGGTATGAGCATACCGTGAATTCCCACATCAATCGCTTGCGTTCTAAAATAGAACC
>CAZLGZ010000028.1:0-4267 GCA_964558965.1 uncultured Flavobacteriaceae bacterium | reverse complement strand
GTCGACTCTACTGGACAGATCAACAAGGCCCTCTTTGGAGATATTATGCACGACATGATGGCCGTGAACCGCGCCATCGAAGTCTATTTATTGGATTCTGAAGGGTATGTACAGTATTCTGTGGTCCTGGATCACAATGCCCCGGAGACCAATAAAAAGCAGATTTCACTCAGTCCGATTCAGGAGTTTATCGCAGCCAAAGGGGAAGGCTACATCCTAGGGGATGATCCAAAGAATTTAGAGGCTAAACAGGTGTTTTCGGCAGCTCCCCTCGTTCGGGAAGGCTTTGACGGTTATGTTTATATTCTGTTGGCGGGCGAGAATTACCTGCAGATGAGAGAAAATCTCTGGGGAAGCTACGCCTTGAAGATGGGACTTGGAGGTTCCATTCTCACCTTGGTTTTTGCTGGTATTTTAGGGGTGCTTTCGGTCTGGTACCTCACCCGTAATCTTCGGGAATTGGTCTTTGCAGCCCGCCGCTTTCAGGAAGGCGATTTGGCCTACCGCATCGCCGATGCAGAAAAGACGGATTTGGCAGGAGTGACCACAACCTACAACGAGATGGCATCGACCATCTTGGCCGATATGGACAAGATCAAGTCCCTGGAAAAAATGCGAACCGAGCTTATTGCCAATATTTCGCATGACTTGCGTACGCCTTTGGCGATTATACAAGGCTATGTGGAGACCTTGCAAATGAAAGAGGCTGATCTGAGTACGGAAGAAAGAAAAGTCTATTTGGAGCGTATCGGAAAGAGCAGTCAACGCCTTGGAGGGTTAATCGCCCAACTCTTTGAATACTCTAAACTGGAATCCCGACAGATTGAACCGGTCAAGGAGCCTTTCTTGCTATCAGAATTGGCCAGTGATATCTATGGCAAGTACAAGGTATTGGCCGATAAGAAGAATATTCAGCTTGAATTGGATAAAGAAGGCGATATTCCCTTGGTATTTGGAGACATAGGCTTGGTCGAAAGAGCCATCCACAACCTGATGGATAATGCACTGAAGTTTACACCGGATGGAGGACGTGTCAGCGTGGCTTTAAGGCCTACAGATCGGGAAGTCGAAATCACCATCAGGGATTCTGGCCCTGGAATTCCCAAAGAGCAGCAATCGCTCATCTTTGAGCGGTACCGACAGGTCAAGGCAGAAAAACAAGAAGAGGGGGTAGGTTTAGGCTTGGCCATTGTGAAAAAGATTTTGGAATTGCACGACGCCAGTATTCAGGTCTTAAGCAATCCAAACGAAGGGGCTTCCTTTAGTTTTTGTCTTCCCGTTTATGTCGCTTAAAATCCATAGCGAAGATTAACGGCAATTTAATTTCAGAATCGGTTATTTTTCGGCCTTTCGTTGTAATTATGCAGAACGAATCGTACGGATTATGAAAAAGCGTTTTTTCTGGATTGGGATCTTATTCCTCAGTTTTCAAATGGCTACTGCCAATAGTATGGTATGGGGTAAAACCGGTCACCGGGTTACTGGTCATGTGGCGGAGTATCACTTAAGCAAGAAAGCCAAAAAGGCTCTCCGTAAGCTTCTGGGAGGGCATAGCCTGGCCTTTGTGTCTACTTATGCCGATGAAATCAAGTCGGACCGCTCCTATTCGAGCTATTCTCCTTGGCATTACGTCAACTACCCACTCGATGTGCGCTATGCGGACTCCGAGAAAAGCGAATTTGGAGACATCGTACGCGGTTCAGAAACCTGTATTCAGGTCTTAAAAGACCCCAATAGCAGTCAGGAAGACAAAATCTTTCACCTTAAAATGCTGGTCCATTTTATTGGAGATTTACATCAACCGATGCACGTGGGCCGTTCTGAAGATCGAGGCGGGAATGACATTCAATTGCAATGGTTCAATCAAGGAACCAACTTGCACCGTGTTTGGGATACCAATTTGATTGAATCCTATGGAATGTCTTACGAAGAATTGGGGAATGAACTTATTCGTTCTCACAAGCGCAAGGAAGTCAAGGCCTTAATGCAGGGGTCTGTCCTGGACTGGGTAGAAGAAACCCGTGAAATCACCAAGGTCGTTTACGCTTCTGTCAACAAAGGAGAAAAACTTCGCTACGCCTATAGTTACCGCTTCAACGATACCGTATTTGATCAATTGCATCGCGGGGGTGTTCGATTGGCTTATCTCCTGAATTCTATTTATGGTTAATCTGCCGAAAGGTTAGATTGATCCGTCCTTCTTTCACCTTTTTACTTTTGGGTAGTTGGTGTTGCCAGTGGTGTTGCGTACTGCCCCGCATGACCAGCAGACTACCAGGCTGCAGTAGAAGTTTGTAGGTGTTTTTCTTATCGTT
Source organism: uncultured Flavobacteriaceae bacterium (assembly GCA_964558965.1). Lineage (GTDB taxonomy): Bacteria > Bacteroidota > Bacteroidia > Flavobacteriales > Flavobacteriaceae > Aureicoccus. Next base: position 1,952 of record CAZLGZ010000028.1, on the reverse strand, counting down.
TTTAGGCCGCAGATGAAAGTACCTGGGGTGGCCTAAACTCAGGCTGGCAATCACTGGATTGTTTCCGAGTTCCTTTTCGTCATCCGCATGCCAGCCATTGCTGTCTTGCCCGTTACGGTAGTTATTCAACAGACAGCTGCTAAAAGAGTCCCCGGTTTGCTGTTCAATTTTCTCTTTCAATGTTTTTAATTCCCTCGTAAAGATGTGTGGGGTCATGGTAATGCCTGAGTAGGTGTAGGGTTTGCCTTCTTCGCCGTAGAGCGCGGTGAGTCTTGGTTGATCATACCATTGACCAAAGACCTGTATGCGATCCGATTGCCAGGGTACTTCTACAAGAAGCTGGGCGTAGAGCTCAGCGGCCTCGGTTTCAGACAAAAAGTGAGGCCAATAGTCCATTTCGGCCTGAGGCAATTCGATCTTTCCTTCGAGGGGAGGCAGCTCTGTCATGGGACTAAATCAAGACTGATTTCAGTTGGTTGCGGTAATCGGAGGGGGTTTGCCCGGTAAAGTTTTTAAATGATTTATGAAAATGCGAGAAGTTGTTAAAACCACTTTCGTAACAGACCTCGGTAATGCTCAATGGCTGTTCTGCCAGTAATTCGGAAGCGTGAACCAGACGGCATTCATTGACAAACTGGGTAAAGGTCTTGTTGGTGATTTTTTTGAAATAGCGGCAAAAGGAAGGAACAGTCATGCTGACCAGATCGGCCACTTCTTCCAGTTTGATATCTTCCTTGAAATGGGTCTTGACGTGATTGAAGACCTGGTTAAGGCGATCATTATCCTTGACATCGGCTTGAAGGGAATAGCCTTCTGCATTCAGAATCTTGTATTCTTGGGACTGGGCCAATTCATTCAAAATTCCCAGTATTGAAAGCAGGCGTTGAAAATCGGTTTGGTGTTCCAACAGTTCCATTTTATCACCGATTCTTTTTTTGGTTCTTCCATGAAAGGCAATGCCTCCTCCCGAAACACTAAAAAGTTGGTCGATGTGTTTCATCTCGGGGATTTCAAAAAAGTTGGTGCCCAGAAAATCGGGTTTCATTTGAATGAGGGTTTCCCTTTTGTTTCCTGTTGCTTTATCTGCAAAACCACAGTGAGGTAGATTGGACCCGATCAGCAGAAGGTCACCATCTGTAAAATAAGAAAGGTGACTGCCGATTTGCCGTTTGCCCGAGCCGCCGTTGATATAGACCAACTCTACTTCCGGGTGATAATGCCAGCTCTTATAGGTGTTGCTGTTGTTCTCGTCAAAGGTGTGGTAGGTGAATGAATTCCCAAAATCAGGGGCAATCGATTCAAAGGATGCCTTCTGTTTCATAGCCGGGGTGCATTTTTATATAAAGGTATTGGGACAATTTTCCTTTCATCTCCACAAAATTAACCAAAATATATGCTGTATTAACCTATTGGTGAGGGGCGCATGTGTTTTTGGTTAATTAAGCATAGAAATTGGTCAATTGTGAGGAAGATTAGCAGGCTTAAGTGGAGCTAAGTTTGTACTGAACATTAGTCGAAAACAAATCATTAAAAAACGAACGTTATGAAATCAATTGCAAAATGGACCTTGGTCAGCGCCTTTCTCTTCACTTCAACTGCAGCATTGGCGAATGGACCAGAAAAGAAGCTAGGAACAAAAGGACTACAGGTGAACGAAATCGAATCTTCTGTTGTCAACTTCCTGGACCCTGTTTTTAGCCGAAAAGGGGACAAGTTGTTTATGAACTTGCTCAACCTGGACAAAGAAACAGTTACGATTAAAGTGTACGACAGCGAAGGCCGTTTGGTTTACTCTGACAAGAACAGCGGAGAGCAAATCGTACAGAAAGCATTCAACTTCGAAAATGCCATCAAAGACACCTACAAGGTGGTCATTTTTGACGGAGAAAAGAGATTTGAAGAAACGGTTACTGTGAAGTAATTTAAGTTGGTTTAATTTCAGTGAGAAACCC
>CAZLGZ010000027.1:0-20169 GCA_964558965.1 uncultured Flavobacteriaceae bacterium | reverse complement strand
GCCAGCACTGGCTAGGGTCTTTCGCCCTCTATGCCTTTAAAACCAAGATCGAAGCGCAGGATTAAGCCAATAATCGCTTTGCCGTAGACATCGCTTTGCGTACCGCGCCTTCCATATAGCCTGGGAATTCACGGGCGGTTTCGGTACCGGCCAGAAATAGTCCGCCCTCCATATAAGCCTCCTGAAAAAGCGGATGCCCGTTATTTTGGTGGCCCATCAAAGGGGTTTGGTAAGGAGCAAAGGTGAGTTCATCATCTTGCCAGAGGTATTCCTCGTAATCGGTCAACTCGTCCACATCACTACCGTAGAGCAGGCGTAATTGACTATCGACCAGTTCCTTACGCTGCTCCCTTTTCAACCCATAAAAGCGGGGATGAAGAAAGCCCTTCAAGGCGTAAACCGATGCTTCCGAATCCGAATGATCATACATTTCGACGAGAGGGCCGGTATTGGTAAAGAGAGTGCCAGTGGACTGGGCCTTCCGCCAAAAAGCGGTGCGGCTGCGAAGCCCAATTTTGATCGACTCCCCCATCCAGGTATGGGTTTGCTTGGATAAAGCAATTAAATCTTGCGGTAAGATCGGATCGAAAGTCACAGAAGAAACCATCAGATTCAAAGGCAGGGTCGAAACCACCACCAGGGAATGGACTTCTAAAGCCGATGTTTTGGTGATCATCTGTTCATCCACTTTCTGTACAGAAAGTACCTTTTCCCCCAAGAGCAGTTGCTCTGCATCCAAGGCTGAAGCCAAGGTTTGTATCAACCGAAAACTCCCTCCTTCAATCCGATAACTGCCTTCCTGATTGGCCGGAATCGGCACTTGCATGGGCGATTGATGAGCACCTGCCTGATAAAAAGCCGTCATATCGGCATGCTGCTCGAAATATTCCAAGTCCAGTTCCTTTAGGAGCGAGAGTAGAGCCGTATGCCCAGAATTAAACCAGGTCGCCCCCATTTCGACCGAAGCCTTTCCTTCCCGATAGGTAGTGTGAATTCGCCCCCCTAGTCGATCGCGGGCGTCAAGGACCAAGGCATTGATCTTGCGCTTTTTTAGGTAATAGGCCAAGGCCAAGCCGCTAAGGCCAGCACCCAGAATCAGAATATCGGTTTGCTTTTTTGTCATAGCCGTGCGACCTGCAGTGGCCGCTGGGAACTGAGTCGGATTATAAGCGGAAAATTAACGCTTCTATGGCCCATAAAAAAAGCCGACCCAAGGTCGGCTTTCTTACTCTTATTCAATTTCGATTAGTCGTCGCAGTGACCTGGTCCGATTTCACCATTGTTATAAGCATCCAGTGTTTCGCTGATCGCGATAAACTGCTTTCTTAGCTCGTCATCTCCACTAAGATCCTTGATATCATCAGGAGAATAAGTGGTGAATAAATCCATACCGGCTGCCAAAGCATCGTCTACTTCATCCGGCGAAGACGCACCATTAGCAACATTCAAGGCCGCTGCAATGTATTGGTGAGCTGCTTGGTAATAGGCATTGCCCTTTACAGGTGATTTAAGAACCTCTTGCCAAGTCTTTCCACTCATAAAGAAATCTTCATCACGATCATACGGATCTGGGAATGGTCCTTTCTTCGGGTTCTTCCAGAATCCTTGGGTATACGTACATCCAGACTCCTCTTCCTCTTCTACACTAAGACAAAATTCATCCAAGGCACCTGAACCGTTAAAAGTAACGACCAATCGGGCTACCCCCATGGCGTTCACCGACACAACCTGTTGCGTACCATCCTCAATACTTAGCACATCACCTTGAGCGATCATCATGTTTCCGCTATCGTAGGCCACCCATTCTCCAGCTTCTTCGTTATCAATCGTAACAAAACTGTTGATGTCAACATATCCTGGTCCAAATTCCTGAAAGTCAAGGGTAAACACCCCTCCTGGAGGCGCGTTATCATCCGGCTCTGCACCGTTTAGATCTTCAGAAATAATTAATACTTCCTGGTGATCTTCCCCGGGTACAACAAGGTCTTCGTCGCCCCCTGTTGGGTTATCGGTATCAAAAATCATGGCGTGGTTGACATCAGGTGCTCCATTACTCACGTTCTCTCCATAAACGCTAACAAAACCGCTGATGGCAGTTCCGCTAATTCCGTTTCCAGAAGAAACCGTCTCTACAATAGTCCCTGCAGCGATACCATTGAAGTCGATGAGGGCATCACAGTCCATGTCTGTAGTTAAGGATGCTGTCGATAGAGCAGTACCCAGATCGGCCTCTTCCATTTCGCAAGAAGCAAAGACCAAGAGCGCGGGCAGCATAAAAATACCCAGTCTTAGATTGTTGATTGTTTTCATCATTGCTAAAATTTAAAGTTTGTTTATTTCAGTAAGAAAATAATTTTCAACTGTTTAGCACGGAAAGTATGAAAAGTTGCCCTAACAACCATTACAAGCAAGGGATAGTAGTTAACCACCCAAAATAATCGACAAAATCAGCGAAATAGGAATGAATTAGGCCTAGTTATCCCGCTTTTCAAAGTCTTCTTCTTCCTTCAAACGCACACGACGGATAACAAGGTAGATTAGGGCAACGGCACAAAAGAGTAGGAAAACCATATAAAGTCCAAGTATAAATACTTCAGCAAAGTCCACTTAGCGCAGCTTTACGGCGGTACCATAAGCCAGAATTTCGGAACAACCCTGCATCACCATGGAAGTGGTCAGGCGCACATTGACAATGGCATCGGCCCCCATGCGCTCTGCATCGCGGTGCATCCGTTGCATGGCTTGCTCTCGGGATTGGGCTTGAAGCTTAGTGTACTCCTCAATTTCGCCCCCCACAATATTCTTTAAGCCGGCAAAAACATCGCGGCCAATGTTTCGAGCGCGTACGGTGCTGCCACGGGCAATTCCGAGGACTTCGGTAATTTCTTTGTTGGGAATGGTTTCAGTCGAAGTAATGATCATGATTTACGTTTTTTGATTCTGTACTTCTAAATGTACGATTTCATTCGTCGAAGCACAAGGGGCGTTGATCGGGCGTAAAATCCGCTCGAGCGGAAAGCTAATGCTCAGAAGAAAAAAAATAGTCTACTTGCAGGAAAATCTGTCCCATGTATACAACCCAAGAGGTATTGTGCTGTAGAGCCAGTCTTAAAGGTAAACTCACGAGAAACAACCACGAGAGCCTACGCATCTACCTAAACCAATTAATAGAAGAAAACGAGTCTATCATCGTTAGTTTCGAACACGTAGAGCATATTGATATGAAGTGTGCCCGCTTACTGCTGTCGGTTTATCACTACGCGAAAACGACCAACAAGCGCATCATGTACATTTCTAAATCAAACCCTAGGATCGAAAACACCCTGCAAAAGTCCGGGCTGAACTACTTATTCTCCTTTTAGACCGCTAAATAGCTGATGAATGAGTCTCGCTCCCAAAAGAGCGGTTTGACCGGCCGGATCTACATTGGGGTTACACTCGGCCAAGTCCAGACTGATGAGTTTCTTAGACGAGCAAAGTCGCTCGATCACCTGTAAACCAAAAGAGGGTTCAAATCCCATAGGCGAAGCGGCGCTGACACCCGGCGAATAAGCCGAAGCAAAACCGTCCAGATCAATACTCAGGTAAACCCCATCCACCGTATTTAACCAGGCCTCCAATCGTTCAAGGGCCTCCTTGACAAATCCCTGTTGAGAGACTCCTATTTCTACCCAGTTTACACCGAATTCTCGAGCCCTATCAAACAGTTCCGGCGGATTGGCCGCCTTTTGAATTCCAAGCACCAAATAGCTCAGACGTTCAGCATATTCCTCAAGCAATTGGCGGTAAGGCGATCCTGAATGGGCTTTGGGCTCCGCTCTTCGCAGATCAAAGTGAGCATCCAAATTCAAAAGACCGATGCGCTTACCCGCCCAAGATTTTGACTCTAAAATACCTTTCGCATGCCCGTAGGCCATGTCGTGCCCCCCTCCTAAGAGTATCGGGAAGATGGATTGGTCATGCAGGCTGCTGACTGCTTCGGCCAAAGCGAGTTGCGCCTTTTCCAAATGTCCATTATAGCAATACACATCGCCAAAATCAGTGACCGAAAGTTCCCTGTGGTGCCAGGCCATTTTAGCCAAGGCCTTCCGCAAAGCTGTTGGGCCCTCTACCGCGCCTACCCTTCCGGAATTTCGACGCACTCCTTCATCGCAAGCGTAACCCAAGATTCCAATATCAGCTACCATGGCCGTAGATTGCTCTTCTAAATCCACTAAACGGATTGCTTCGTGCAGGTACTGCGGACGAAGCTCGGCCGGGCTTATTCTACCCGTCCAGCAGGCGGACTCTGGTCCTTTGTAAGTATTTGTAAATGCTTCACTCCAGGGCATAGGCTCAAACTAGGGGTTCCAGATTTCTCCTTGAATATACACCTCCTCCACCAGGTTGTGCGCAAACTGATAGGGAATCTCGGCATAGCTCTCAAGCGGCCTTGTCACCAAAAGGTTGGCCTTCTTTCCCAGGCTTATGCTCCCCACCTCTTTTTCCAAACCCATGGCGAAAGCCCCATTCAGGGTTGCTGCATTGATCGCTTCTTCCGGAGTCATCTGCATCTTCACGCAGGCCAGACTCACCACAAAGCCCATATTGCCCGAAGGGGCAGAACCGGGGTTGTAATCGGTCGCCAAAACCAGGGGCACACCGGCCTCGATTAGGCGTTTGGCAGGAGTATACGGAATACTCAAAAAGTGAGAACAGCCCGGTAAAGCCACGGCAAGGGTCTGACTTCCCTGCAAGGATCTTACATCTTCTTCTCTTAATTCTTCTAAATGATCCACCGTGAGTGCTCGGCCCTCAACAGCTCTTTGCACCCCTCCAAAGGCGTGGAACTGATTGACGTGGATCTTGGCCGCCAAACCGTGCTCTTGGCCTGCCTGAATTACGCGCTCCGTATCGTCCAGATCGAAGTAACCCTTTTCACAAAAGAGATCGATATAATCGGCCAAACCTGCTTTGGCTACTTCAGGCAAGACCTCTTCGAGCATAAGATCCACAAAGGCGGACTTGTTCTCTTTGTATGCAAGAGGAAGGGCATGCGCCGCCAGGAAGGTCGCCCGTACTTCTACGGGGTAGTTTTCCTTTAGGCGGCGGATGACCCGGAGCATTTTCAGCTCGGCTTCGGGGGTCAGGCCATAGCCTGACTTAATTTCGACCGCGGTGGTTCCCAGGGTCATGATTTCTTCTAAACGCTGCGCGCTTTGGCGGTAGAGTTCGTCTTCCTCAGTTTCTTGAAGAAGTTTGGCGGATTGTAAAATACCTCCGCCCTTCTCGGCGATTTCGGCATAGGTCAATCCCTTGATTCGGTCCACAAATTCCCCACTTCGGTTTCCTGCATAGACCAAATGGGTGTGGGAATCACACCAGCCCGGTAAAACGGCACGTCCTGCCAAACTCTTCCTGGGAATATCGAGATCCGGACATTGTTCCATTGGCCCATAGGCAGCGATACGGCCTTCAGAAACCAGGAGAAAAGCGTTTTCAAGCAAAGGCAATTGCTTCATCTCTTCTCCTCGCAGCGGGCTTTCTTGTCCTTCTCGGACCTGCACCAATTGCTTGATATCGGTTAAGAGTACATCCATGGCTAAAATTGGTTTAAGTGCTCTTCTGCAACCAGGTGAGGCAGCTGTACGCGAAGTCCAGGAGTGCGTTCCATCTCGCGCTCAATGGCCAAACGGGCGTTGGGGTTTCGGGCCCAACTGCGTCGCGCTACCCCATTATTCACATCGTAAAAAAGCATGGACTGCAGGCGTTGGGAGGCCTGTTCCGATCCATCCAATACCAATCCAAATCCGCCATTGATCACTTCTCCCCAGCCGACTCCTCCACCGTTGTGGATAGAAACCCAAGAGGCCCCTCGAAAGGAGTCACCGATCACATTGTGAATAGCCATATCGGCCGTGAATTGGCTACCGTCGTAAATATTGGACGTCTCCCGGTAGGGAGAATCCGTTCCCGAAACATCGTGGTGGTCTCGACCCAAAACAACCGGTCCGATTTCGCCTTTTTCGATCGCCTTGTTAAAGGCCTGAGCGATGGCGATCCGCCCTACGGCATCCGCATAGAGAATACGGGCCTGAGAGCCAACAACCATCTTGTTCTCACCGGCTTGTCGAATCCAGTTCAGGTTGTCCTGCATCTGCTGTTGAATTTCTTCTGGGGCTTCCTGAATCAATTCTTCGAGGACTCGGGCCGCAATGGCATCGGTCTTTTCCAAATCCGAAGGCTTGCCGGAAGCACAGACCCAGCGGAAAGGTCCAAAACCGAAATCAAAGCAAAGAGGGCCTAAAATATCTTGCACATAAGAAGGATAGCGGAACTCTTTATCGTCACTGGTTCCTACCGCGGCCCCGGCGCGTTTACTCTCGAGCAAAAAGGCATTCCCATAATCAAAGAAGTAGGTTCCCATACTGCTGTGGCGGTTAATGGCCTCCACCTGTCTTCTCAAAGACTCCTGCACCTTTTCCTGAAAACGGATGGGGTCCTCCTTCATCATCTGATTGGACTCTTCAAAAGAAAGTCCAGCGGGATAGTAACCCCCCGAATAGGGCAAGTGTAAAGAGGTTTGGTCTGAACCGAGGTGAATATGAATTCCTTCGTCCGCAAAGCGCTCCCAAACATCCACTACATTACCGATAAAGGCCAAAGAGCGTACGGCCTTTTGGGCCGTCAATTCCTTCACGCGGCAGATCAGCTCATCCATATCGCGGATCAATTCGTCTACCCAGCCTTGGGCGTGACGTTTTTCCGCAGCAAGGGGGTTAATCTCGGCACAAACACTCAGGCAGCCGGCAATGTTTCCAGCCTTGGGCTGAGCACCACTCATTCCGCCCAATCCAGCGGTTAAAAAGAGTTTTCCGGCCCCACTTTCGCCCGGTTTTAAAATCTTACGCAGGGCATTCATCACCGTTATGGTCGTTCCGTGCACAATTCCCTGCGGCCCGATGTACATATAGGAACCGGCGGTCATTTGTCCATACTGGGTCACCCCTAATGCGTTGTACTTATCCCAATCGGCCGGCTTGGAGTGGTTGGGAATCATCATTCCATTGGTCACCACGACCCGTGGACTGCCGGGCGCTGACGGGAAGAGACCCATAGGATGACCCGAATACATATGCAAACTCTGGTCCTCCGTCATCTCGGCGAGGTACTTCATACAAAGGCGATACTGCGCCCAGTTCTGAAAAACCGCCCCGTTACCCCCGTAGGTGATGAGTTCCTCTGGGTGCTGGGCCACATCCGGATCCAGGTTGTTCTGGATCATCAACTGAATCGCTGCCGCCTCGGTGCACTTAGCAGGGTATTCCTCAATTGAGCGCGCGTGGATCGGGTGCTCTGGCATAAATCGGTACATATAGATCCGGCCGTACTCCTCCAATTCCTGAGCGAATTCCGAAGCGAGTTCAGCGTGCCATTCGGGCTTAAAGTAGCGCAGAGCATTGCGAAGGGCCAGTTTTTTTTCGGATGGACTGAGAACCTGCTTGCGTCGAGGTGCATGCGAAAACTGATCGCTTCGGCTTTTAGGCGGGGGGAGCTGATCGGGTATTCCTTGAAGAATTTCTTCTTTAAATGTCATTGCGTTTGTTTTAGACCAGGAACTGGCGGTTTCTAACCAATTGGACAAGGGCATCAATATCGGGTTTGAGCAAACGGTCTTCCTCCAGGGGGGGAACCTGCTGTCGGACTATTCGGAGGTTTTCTTCAATTTTATCAGAGAAGCGCAAGGGGCGTCTAAACTCCAGCGCTTGGGAGGCCATCAGAATTTCTATGGCCAGAATTTTTTCGAGGTTGCCGAGGACTTGGTTGAATTTACGTCCCGAAATACTCCCCATAGACACGTGATCTTCCTGCCCCAAAGAGGTGGGAATGCTGTCGGCGGAAGATGGAAAGCAAAGCGATTTATTCTCGCTCACCAAGGCAGCTGTGGTGTATTGTGGAATCATCATCCCGGAGTGCAAGCCTTCTTTACGGGTCAAAAAACGGGGCAAACCGTAGCGGCCTTCCAAAAGCAAATAGGAGCGGCGGTCTGATATATTCCCCAGTTCCGAAGCGGCAACAGTGGCGTAGTCCAGGGCCATGGCCAGGGGCTGCCCGTGAAAGTTTCCGCCCGAAATGATTTCTTCCGCCGAAAAGACCAAGGGATTATCGGTGACCGAATTACTTTCGATCTCGGCCAATTCTTTAAGGTGGGCAAAGGCATTGCGCGAAGCACCGTGTACCTGAGGAATACAGCGCACCGAATAAGGATCCTGCACCCGGTCGCAGTCTTCATGCGAAGCCAAATTCTCTGAATTCTTAAGGAAGTCTCTCATACGGGCTGCCACTACTTGGCTGCCGTGAAAAGGACGGCACTGGTGAAGCCCTTCGTGAAAGGGCGAACCGCTGCCTTGGTAGCCTTCCAGGGTCATGGCACCAGCCAGGTCAGCCAGGTCCAGGAGGTACTTCATTTTGTCCAGCCCCTTGAGTGTATGGGCCAGGATGAATTGGGTCCCGTTGATCAGGGCCAGTCCCTCTTTTCCGCTTAAACGAAGGGGCTCAATACCGGCCTCGGCGTAAACCTTTTGAGCGGGAACACGCTCCCCCTTCACCCAGAATTCTCCTTCCCCAATCAAGGGCAGGAACAAATGAGACAAGGGCGCCAAATCCCCAGAAGCCCCCACAGAGCCTTGCTCAGGAACCACCGGTATCCAGTCTTTTTCTAAGAAGAAGAAAAGGCGTTCCACCAAGAGTAGACGCACCCCGGAATACCCCCGGCACAAGGCATGGATCTTGCAAATGAGCATGAGTTTAGAGAGGGCTGCCGCAATGGGCTGCCCCACCCCGACGGCATGGCTGAGCAGAAGGTTCTGCTGCAGTTCTCCACTCTGTTCCGCACTGACCTGGGTATCACAAAGCGGACCAAAACCGGTATTGATCCCATAATGCGCCTCGTCGGATTCCAAAACCGTCTCCACATGCTTGCGGCTGTTTTCTAGGCGGTTGATGGCTTCTTCGTCCAATTTGGGAATCCTTGGCATATGCAGAAGCTTCATGGCTTTTTCGAGCTGCAAGACGTCTTTTCCCCATTTAAAATCAGTCATTTGGGCATGTATTTATTGGTATTTTAAAAGTAGGCGGAGAATTAATACCTTACAATGAATTATTAATACTCAATCAATAACTATGAGTTATGATTACTCCTTGATTGAACTCCGTTATTTTCAGGTTTTAGCGGAAGAATTGCACTTTGGGCGGGCAGCAGAAAGGCTGTTTATTACTCAACCTGCTTTGAGCAAGCAGATCAAACGCCTGGAGTCGCGTTTAGAGACGGTACTCTTTGATCGTCACAACCGCAAAGTGGAACTCAGTGAGTCCGGACGCTTTTTACAGGAAAAGGTCAAGGTACTTTTAGAAAACTGGAAGAAAGACGTCAATTACGCTCAACAAATCGAACAAGGCCTGGCCGGTAACCTCCGCATCGGGTATGTGGGGTCGGCCATACAATTCTTAACCCAGGAACTGCTGCTTAAAATTAGAAAAGGCTACCCGGACATCAGTTTTGATTTAGAAGAAATGGGTAACAGCCGACAAGCCCAGCTACTGAGCGAGGGCTCTCTCGACATTGGCTTTATGCGCTCCGAAACCGAAATCAAAGGCTTGGCGTCATCCGTCGTTCAAAAAGACCACTTCTGTTTGGTGGTCCCTCAAAACTACAAGCGACTGACCACTATTGAATCCCCGGAAGACCTCAGCATACTGAAGGAAGAAGACTTCATTCTCTTCGACTCGGAATACAGCCCTACCTACTTTGAAAGGCTGATGCAAATTTTTGAACGGGCCGGCTTTAAACCCAAGATTGCGCACAAGACCGTGCACGCCCACACCATTTACAACCTGGTCGAAAACGGTTTTGGTATCGCCATTGTCCCCCAATCCCTGCAGTACGGTTTTGCGATGAACATTCAATTCATTCCCTTGGATCCCTTCCCCCAAGAGGCCAGTTTGCGGATGGTCTGGAATACAAGTAATACCAGCGAAGTTTTACGCCGTAGTTTAGGCCTACTTCCCGTGCAATCCTAGCCGTCGGGCTATTTTAAATTATTCTAAATCTATATACCTGAATTCCAGCTATTTAATTTCATTCTAAGGGTCTTGGCTGCTATGTTTGAGTAAAAGAAAGAATTATGGCGATTAGACTAGCAAGCAACTGCGTGAATTGCAAGAACCTGGCAGAAGGTTCCCTTTGTTCACAACACAATATTGAAGTCTCAGAAAAACACACCTGTGACAGTTTTACCATGAAAGAAGCCCTTAAATCAGATGTCAACTGCGGCACCTGTTCCCGCTTCAATAGGCCCAGCTGTGCACACCCGGCTAAAGCGTCTGTAGAGATGACTTGCGCCAAGTGGGCTCCCCAAGCGATGGCTTAGGTTAACATTGGGTAAAGGAATTGTATCTGGCCCCATTTGGCTTGTTCAAAAGATAGTGTCAGACTACCTTTAACACTGTTCAAAATGAACAAGGTTAGGTAAATTACAAAAGCCGCTCGTTTCTCTTCGGGCGGCTTTTTTCATGTCTTTTTTTTATAGGATTACTGCACCGGTTCAAGCACCAGGGTCACCTTGTTGAAGTCCGCTGCACTATTGATCACCGTGCGGTACTGCTCAAAGATTTCGACGGGTATTTTATTGATGTCGTAACTCTCGTCCGCCTTGATGATGAGCTGGTTTCCTTTCTGCTCATAAGACGATCTAAAGTACATCAGTTCCTGCCCGTCTTTGATGTAGTGGTGATCGATATTGATGTCTTCCGGATTCACTACCCGATAACCATCCGGAATCTGCAGTGTTATGGTGCGGAAGTAGGTACGTGTAAAGTCATTTTCTAAGGGCAAGACCCGGGCCTTTTCCTGGTACATTTCGATTTGTGGTCCGATCAGTTGCCCCAGTTTAAATAAGAACTTTCGGCCAGCCTTCTCCGTAAGCGATTGAGACTGCAATTCCATGATAAATTCCAAGGGCTTCACCCCGAAGTCAGCCGGATTACCTCCCTTAACTTCTAAGACCTTGATATCAGCATTGGCATCGACGCGTTTTCCGAAACTCTCGATCAATTCATCCCGTTCTTTTCCTTTGACCAAATCAAAGAAAGGCTGCAGGTAAACGGCGTAATAGCCCGTCATTTCCAAACCGAGCTTTACGGTGTTCTGACTCAGGTCATCCGCATCAAAATTCACATCGATATTCATGCGGTCTACACTCTTATCGGCCCGCACAGGTTCGATGTACTGCACCTTACCCACAGCAGAGACATAAGACCCAACCTTGACCTGTTTGATAAACAGACCGTAGTTATCGGTATACTCCCCCGGAGGAAATCCGTAGCGGCTATTGCTCTCGTTTGGCGCCAGGTACTTCTTGTACTTCGGAAAGTACAACAACACCTCCTGAAGGAAGTTATAGGCCTCAAAATCCGGGTCAAAAACGGTCTCGCCTCGATCGGTGGTAAAGACGATCTGGTTCTCTATACCCAGGGCATTGAGGGCCGCCACATAGAGCTTGATGACCCCGGTAGAACTGGCCACCTTATTGGTCAAAATCTGCTCCAGGTCTTTTTGGGCGTCGCCGTCGACCTCGGCCTCATAGATTCCACGTTTAATGCCATTCTCCAGGGTTCTTATCTTGGCTTCTTCGTCTGCGGTAGCCGTTATACCCAATTCCGTAAAAAAGTCCTGCAAGAGCTTTGCGGCTTTCTTGCTCGGCTCCTCGTTGTAGTACTTAAAAATGTTTTGAGAAGCCGTCTTATAACTCACCAGGTTGCGGCGGTTGCGCGCCTTGTTTTCGTCAATCTTGTAAACCAAACTGGCCCGACTGGCGTTGTAAGGAGCAGACTGCTCGTTTTCTAAGCCTTTCATTCCTTTTACGCTTAAACGGTACCGGTTCTTGCCCGGCACGCTGTCTTCCTGAATTTCAGGCAAGGCATAGGTCTTGAACGCAAATCCGAGGTTGGATGGCGACAGCAGTTCAAAAGAAAGGTCCTCCACCTGGTACTTGGACTGCAAGCGGTATTTGCGGCCATTGTAGGAAGGCTGTTTGCGCTCCACATAGTAGTACTCGATGATACTCCCTTTTTCGATCCCCTCAAAAGCAAAGTACTTGTACTGCTGCCCCGTCTCTTCGTCCTGAGCCGTCAAGATCTTACTCTGGTCCAGTTCCTGGGCCTTTCCGCCGGGTTGAATGACCCGAGCGCGGCTCACGACCAGCTCTGAACTGGCGGAATACGGCAGATAGATGCGGTTAAAGTCTTCTATACTCTCGTCAGAATTCAACCAAACAGCACGGTGCTGCAGGGCAAACTCTGCCAGATTTTCACCATCAAAGATGAACTCCACCTGGTGCTTTTCCAGCAGTCCCAGAATGGGATCGTCTGTGGTCTTGATCTGATCAAATTTTTGGGCACTACCCCAATCAAAAGAAAGGTATTCCGGTTGAACTTGGGCGTAGGTACTCAAAAAAGCGCAAAGGACGATCAAGGAGAAAAGGTACTTTTTCATAGGGGTGTCTATTGGGTTTTCTTCAGCACGAGGACTTCTCGGAACTGAGGTTCAATTTTTTTAATCAGGCTGCCCAACTCTTTGAGTTCCGCCGGGCTGTACAGGATTTTCTTTAAAGCGTATTGGTGGGTGTAATCAATGCGTCCGTCCTTCATGGCGTAACGAATGCTACACTCGATCAAATCATTCTTCAATTCAAAATTCTCTGGTAAATAATCAACGGCATAGCCTTCGGGTAAATCCAAAGAGTTGTGAAAGTAGGCCTGGGATTGGTAATCAATTTCCCAGCTCAGTTCGCGGTCCTTAAAAAGACCGAGATCGGCAATATCGCGGTTCAAATTCAGGTTTACGTAGATTTCGTCCCCGATTTGCTTCGCGTAATTGTCTAGTTTGAAGTCAAAACCGATGCTCACCGGTCCGTCGTATTCCGCCTGACTCACCTCAATATTTTCGGACAAGAAACTGTTGCTGCCCTTGCGGAAACGGAAATTGAAATACTCCTGCACCTTCTGTTCTTTGGTGCGGTCTTCCATTTCGTAGAGAAAGTCCACGGCGACATAGCCGCTCAACTCCCCTCGGGTAGACCCCAAAATGGAAGCCCCTTCCAGGCGGAGCGAGGTCTCTTCTCGCTGTTGGTTTTGTGCTGCCGGAATAATCGGCACCTCAACCACCTCATAGGTCTCGGGCGTCTTCCCAATCAAAGCTTCCTTGCCCTGAATAAAAGAACTCGGCAGGGCCATGGGCAAATAACGACCCGTGGCATCCAAAAAGTAGTTCTTCCCGTCAATCTCGACCGTGAGGATCATGTGGTTGTCAACCTGAGGAGAAGGCACCTCCGTATAGGTGTAGGGCAGATCCCGGGTTCCGATCCAAGTTAGGTAGCCCTTCATGCCGGCGATCTCCAACATTTTAAAAAGAAGACTTGAATTGTCCTTGCAGTCTCCGTATTTCTTTCGGAAAACTTCGTTGGCAGACCGGGGTACAAAACCACCCAAGGCGTATTCAAAAGCCACATACTTGATATTTTTCTGCGTCCAGTAATAAATAGCCTTCGCCTTTTCGAGATCCGTATTCTTATCGGCCGTAATTTCTTTGACCAACACCTCAATAGCCGCGTCTGCCGATTCTTGGTTGACCGGTTGTACAAGAGAAGAATACCAACGGTAGAGATCCTGAGTGTCTTCTAAAACCGGAATGCGCTGCTTCTTGTATTCGTAGGCCTTGACCCGAGGAATGATATGGGGCAGGTAATAGCGGTAGTCCGGAGCAGAGCCTTCACCTTCAAAGGGCTCAATATTCTTCATCGAGAAGGAATAAACCATCATGCCTTTCTTCTTATCTACGGATTTTTCGATCGGCAGTCCTTCCAGATGAAAGGTGGCAAAATCCAACTCCACCTTGGGGTCCACCCATATTTCTAAAACCGCCTCCTTCATAGGCTGGTAATCCGCGAAGAAAAAGGTCGATAAAAAGCGGGGATTTTTAATCTGATACTCGTAAGTGAGCTTGGTCTTTCCTCCTTTTTGCAATCGGGGGTACAAAAAACTAACGCTTTTGTTATCGTCGTAAAATGAGCCGTCCAGCTCATCCTTCTTCTTAAAATCCGTCACCGGAATCTCTTCGTATCGGCCCTTGTTGTAGACCAGGGTTGCCGCCTCCAGCTTCCGCAACTCAAAAAAGGTCGAATAACTCAGACTGGAACGGGTACTAAAAGAGGCACTGTTGTCCAAAAAGAGATCCTCTTCCCAATTCTTTTGGTTAATCACCAATTCTCCTTCTTCAATTTCAATACGTACGACCCGTTTGTTGACTAAACCTATGCGTTCAGCTTCGGGGTACTGCTCGAGATAGCCTGCTACTTCTGGATTCTGCTGGGCCTGAAGCCCTCCGAGTACCAGTAAGAAAAGCAGTAGATTAATCTTGTTCAACTTTTTCCACGTAGTCATTAAAGTAAAATTCCTTTCGGGTTAATTTTCCTGTTTCATTATAAAAGCTCGCCCAACCTTGTAAAACATCGAGGACGTACACCTTCTCCCACTTCTTGTTTCCGTTAGGATAGTAAGCCACTTCCGTGCCATTTTTTTGATCGTTGGTGTAATTGATCTCTAATTTAAGAGTTCCGTCGGCATAATACTCCACATTTCGACCATTGTAATTGCCGTGAAGGTAGCCGGTTGACTCCGCCAATTGCCCATCTTCGTAATAGGTGCGGTATTCGCCTTCATTCCATCCGTTTTTGGTGACGTATTCCCGGGCCAATTGTCCGTTGGCGTAGTAGGTTTTTATATCGGCCGTCTCCTTTTCGATCGGAATCATGGGTTTGATCTTTCCATTGGCATCTTCATAGCTGTAGCCAATCAGGCGGTCGTAGTGGTAATAACGGACCATTTGCAAGTTCCCACTAGGGCTGTACAAGCGTTTTTCTCCGTGGCGCATCCCGTAGATCATTTCGGTCATGACATGCATTTGACCGTTGTCGTAGTACGAGTAGTCCTTCCCATGAATGACCCCACCGACGAAGTTTCTCTTGACATCAATACGCCCGTTTTCGTGAAAAGAAAGGTACTCCCCTTCTTGCTGCCCACTTAAGAAATTCACCTTGATGGAAGGGGTTCCATTCGGAAAGTTGTACACCCAGGGTCCCTCCTGTAAATCGTTCACATACCGCCCTTGGGTTTCTACAATACCTCTTGTGTTGCGGTACTCGTAGAGTCCATGACGAA
Source organism: uncultured Flavobacteriaceae bacterium (assembly GCA_964558965.1). Lineage (GTDB taxonomy): Bacteria > Bacteroidota > Bacteroidia > Flavobacteriales > Flavobacteriaceae > Aureicoccus. Next base: position 4,914 of record CAZLGZ010000027.1, on the reverse strand, counting down.
TATTGTAGCGTTGCTCCGTTGTGGCAGCCAGTTCACCGTTGGGGTGTTGGAATTCTCTGGTGTTCTTTTCTTTCCCCACCGGGCTGGTATAAGTGCTGTAGACCTCTCCTCGAGAATTATAAGCCTTCATACTCAGAAACTCCCCGTATTCGTATTCATTGGTGTAATCCAATTCGCCTTGGGTGCCATAAAAGAATTGGGTACCGTGGGCCTGGCCCTTGTGGTAAAAACGCTCAGATTCCAGCGTCCCATCGGCATAGTACAGCTTCCATTCTCCCTGGAACTCCCCTTCTCTATACCAACCTTCTTGCTCGAGCTGACCGCTCGGATAATAACTGCGGTAATACCCATCCAGCTGCCCGTTGACGTATTCTGATTCTCGCGCGAGTTGCCCATTGGGGTAGTATTCCGGATTCTTCCCTGTCCGTTGATCATCGACATAGTTTGCCTTTCCGGTCAGTTGGCCATTTTCACTGTAGTATTTCCATTCTCCAGTGCTCCCGCCTTTGATATCGTACATCCCTTCCGTGATAAGAACCCCTTCCGGAGAATAGCCTCGGTAATAGAACTCTCCACCTTTCTTGCGGTCTTCGTGGTGCACCTTGCCCTGTTTGTCGTAGTAGCGATAACCAATGATAATTCCGTTGCGGTAATCGAATTCGTAGTGCAATTTTCCGTCGGCATCGTGGGCCTTGTACACCCCGTCAATCAGTCCCTTATCATTCATGGAATAGGCATACTGCAACTTCCCGTTGGGGTAGTAGGATTTGTACTCCCCAACCAGCATATTGTTTACCCCTTGAGCGACGATTTCTGGGGTACCGTTGAAGTGATAAAACAGGTATTCTCCGTTGATAAGCCCGTCTCGGTAAGTGATCTGACTCTTCAGTTTACCGTTGGCATGAAAGCTCTTTTCGTTCCCGGAACGCTGCCCTTGATCAAAAGGAATGATAGACAGGGTATCGCCTTTGGCATTGAAATTATAGATGGTTCCAGTGACCTTGCCGTTGTCGTAATCCAGTGTGCGGCGTGGGTACCCTTCCCCCAAAGGATGAAAAAGCGTGGTGCGTCCATGGAATTCTCCGGCCTTATAATTCTCGGTTTGGGCCAGGGCTCCCCAACGGTTGTAGGTCGTTCTTAGTCCAACATCCAAATCATTGACGTATTGGCCCTTGCTTTCGAGCTGCCCCGTCTTGTAATAACTGCTATTCGGCCCTTTAAGCACTCCATTTTCATAGACTGCTTGCTCTTTGAATTCACCGGTGGGGTGGTACCATTTCCAGGTTCCTGTTCGCTTGCCGTTCTCGTCAAAATAGGCCTCGGTAGACTTCGCGCCGGTCTCGTAAAAATACTCCCAATAGCCTCTTTGTTCACTCGTCGGAGTCATTACGCCTAACGCCTGCAGGTAGTCGTTGAAGTAATAGGTGATGGTCTGATTCTTTCCTTCCCATTCCTGTTTTTTATACTTGAGTAGCTCGATCCATTTGGTCTTGGCCCGCTCCAAGAAACGGACCATTTCATCTTCTTTTTGCTTTACGCGCTTGGCAATATCTTCTTGGGTCGCAGAAGCCAGCAAGGTGTACATAAAGATTTCGAACTGACCGGATTCCTGAATCCATTGATAAAAAGGAACAAAAACCTCTCCCCAAACACCCTCCGTCTTGGTCACTCCCCCGATCTGCGATAGCATCGCGTGGTTTTGTTGCACAAGGGCAAGGGTAAAAGGAAAACCGGTATCGTAATCCTCGTTCATACTGATTCGGCTATCGAGAATCAAATCGATTTCTTCCAGCGCTTCCGATTCTTTAGAAAAAGACCAACTTCCGTCCCTTTCGGCCTCGTTATCACTGGCCAATAAGTTGTTTAAAGACTTGAGCGCATTGATGATTCCTTCCCGTTGGGGATCAAACAAGATGTAGAGGTTATAGAGCATCAAAGACTGGGTGGTCCGCTTTTGCTCAAAGGCCAAATTCCCCATTCGCAAAAAAGTCTCGTCGTAAAAAGGATCTAACCTCAAAGCGTGCTCAAATGAACGGGCACCGGCCTCTTTACGACCCGCACGGGACTCGGACAAGGCTTTGTTGTACCAGAGTGAACTGTTCATCGGAAACTCAGCAATCCCGGCATTGGTGGTTCGAATGGCATCGGTATAGTTCTCCATGCGCATTTGGGCTGCAGCCTTGTTTTGAAAAAGCAGAGATCGGTTTTCCGGGCAGGCCTTTTCTAAGCCCTGCTCGATGTAGGCCAGGGCATCCTCCAGCTTCTCGAGCTGCATGGCGTAATAGGATATAGTAACCCGCGAAGCGCAAAAAAGCGAATCGTTGGGACTGACCTTAGATAGAATGCGAATTCTGGCCTCGGCCGTGCTGTTGTTCGGGTCTTGAAGCTCGAGTTGGATCTGTTGTGCATCCACCCGTGGTAAGGGTTCTTGAGCAAATAAAAAGAAAGGAAGGAGAAGTAGTAGTGGGCTTAGGAAGTGTTTCATCCTTCTAATTTAGACCTCCTCTACTTTTTCACAAGAAAAATGTATAAAATGCGCAGATTTTATTTCAGTTTTCCGAAAACCTCATCCAATTGCTCTTCATAAAGCGCAAAGGCGAAGCTTTCGTTCTCTGCCGTGCGAAAACGCAATTCCCATTTTCGGGTGTTGGCCTTGTACAAGGTGACCAGGTGCTCGCTGAGCTTAAACCGGATCAATCGTTCACCCACTTTAGTGTTTAAAGGTCTCAGGGTCCGGCTCTTTTTCATGTTCTTTTTCATGGCCGAATACAGGGCGTCAATTTCGCCAGGTTCGGCTAAAAAGTCTAAGCGTTGAATGGGCTTGGAAGAACGAGAATTTTGGTACTGAAAAGCCCATTGGTCTGGTCTTTCGGAAAGGGGTATCTGAATGAGTTTCAGCACGTCGCCGGTCGTAATATCCATGGATTGCCCAATGACTTCCTCATAAGGGTCATCGGTCCAGTCCACAGCAGTGATTTGGGCCTGAAGAGTAAATGCAATGAAAAAAGTTAAGCAGAATAGTGTTCTCTTCATATTCTAAACTTCGAACGTTAAATATACCAATCTTCAGCAATCCTCCCCAACACCTCCAATGTTAAGTTTTTCCACAGGAGTGGGAGCGGGCCAATAATGGGCCATCGAAGACAAAAAGAAAGTCTTGTAGACCGCCTGTAACTTGAGTTACCAAAGGCTAGTTGCAGAGCCGTTACCTTTGTAGAAGTTGCAATTCGCCAATCGCTGGATGCTTCCCTGGGAGTTTTCTTACTAAGTTTGATTAGCGATCAGCCGCAGAGCCTATGATGAGCAAAGAAATTGGTTCGATCTACGGAGCGCATTTAGAAAAAGCGTTGCTGGACGAGATCATTCAGGTCGGGACCTTTAAGGAAGTGCCGGCCGGAACCACCCTGATTGAAATTGGTCAATATGTCAAAGGGATGCCCCTGCTGATTTCTGGTGCCATCAAAATACTTCGGGAAGACAAAAACGGAGATGAACTCCTGCTCTACTATATCGAACAGGGCGAAACCTGCTCCATGACCATCAATTGTTGCTTGGGTCAAAAGCAAAGTGAAATTCGCGCCATTGCCGAAACCGACATCCGTCTGGTCATGGTTCCTGTCAGAAAAATGGAGGAATGGACTGCCAAATACCGCAGCTGGAGACAATTTATTTTCAACAGCTACCACGAACGTTTATCGGAAGTCCTTCAAACCCTCGACAGCGTCGCCTTTAACCGTATGGACGAGCGCCTGATGGCTTACCTGAAGAAAAAATCAGAGGTCAATAACGACATGCATTTGTACAGTACCCACCAGGAAATTGCCTACGACTTGCATTCTTCCCGCGTGGTCATCTCACGACTCCTAAAAAAACTGGAGCAGATGGGTCACATCGCCCTCCACCGAAATCATATCGAAATCATTAACCTGGAATCCGATCCGCATTAAATTCTCGTCTTAATGGCAGTCCGTCCGCCCATTCTGCATCGCCTTTTCCCCATCCTGACCTGGTTGCCCCAGTACAAGAGGGCCTGGCTGGGAGCGGATTTGAATGCCGGTCTTACCGTGGGCATCATGCTGATCCCACAAGGAATGGCTTACGCGATGATTGCAGGTTTGCCCCCCGTTTACGGTCTTTACGCCGCCCTTGTCCCCCAGCTGATCTATGTGCTTACCGGGACCTCCCGAAAATTGGGTATGGGCCCTGTAGCCATGGACTCTCTTTTGGTTGCAGCCGGGTTAGGCGCCTTAAAATTGAGCGGTATTTCGGAGTACATCGGGATGGCCATCTTTTTGGCTCTTTTTATGGGGGTCTTGCAGGTCGTATTGGGACTTCTGAAAATGGGCTTCCTGGTACGCTTTTTGTCTAAACCCGTCATCAGCGGATTTACTTCCGCCGCGGCTGTCATCATTGGGTTCAGTCAGCTAAAACACCTATTGGGAACCAATGTTCCTGGATCGAACCGCTTTCATCTGTTACTGTATCAAAGCTTTCAGCTACTTGACGAAATCCACGGACTGACGGTATTGGTCGGAATCCTGTCTATTGGCATCATTCTGCTCTTTAAACGCATCAATTCCAAGTGGCCCGCATCATTGATTGCGGTCGTTATCAGCATTTTAGCCAGTATATGGTTAAAACTGGAAGAAAAAGGAGTCCGGGTGGTGGGTGAGATCCCCCAAGGTCTGCCTGGTTTTGAACTCCCTACAGTTCCTTTGGACCGACTCCAAGACCTGCTTCCAATAGCGATTACCCTGGCCTTAATCGCATTTATGGAAGCGATTTCCGTGGCGAAAGCGATGGAAGAACAAGACAAAACAGATGAGCTCCGTCCTAATCAGGAACTTATCGCCTTAGGGCTTTCGAACGTTCTCGGTTCCTTTTTTCAGTCCTACCCCACCACGGGAGGCTTTT
>CAZLGZ010000026.1:7894-20852 GCA_964558965.1 uncultured Flavobacteriaceae bacterium | reverse complement strand
GATCATCGAAAGCTCCGTAACGAGCAGCGTACTTCTGTACACGTACACCAGTTCTTTCGTTGTTACCAACTAGACCTGGGAAAGCCTTAGTGAATACCAATGGGTTACCAGGACGGTCATTCAATGGAGTACCATCAAGAGCGTACTGTTGTCCAATTAGGAAACCAAGACCTACGTTAGATCCATCTTCGAAACCACCGTTATCAGAAGTTCCAGCAGCTCCTGAGAAAGGAGTACCAGCAGAAGGAACCCATCCACGACGCTCTTCCTGACCGTCTAGAGGAGTACCATCCAATTCACCACGGTTGCTGTCACCAGCACCTTCGAACATGTCGTAGAATTCAGCTAGAGTAGAGAATCCATTCCATCCACCACCAGAGATACCAGTAGAGTTGTAGTGAAGACCGTTAAAGATACGGTTACCAACAGCAGCACGAACCCACATGATAGTCTCTGTGTCAGCGCTACGACGGAATAGATCGAAGTATCCACCTTGTAGTCCGAAACCATCAGCAGCGATAGCATCAACCAAAGAGATAACTTCAGCCATATCAGCAGAATCAGGAGTACCTGAACCGTTGTAGATGTGCTTGTTCAAAAGAACACGAGCTTTCAAGAAACGAGCGGCAGCTTTAGAAGCAAAGCGCAAGTCATCCTGAGATAAAGCAGCAGTTGCAGGAAGACCAGCAATGGCGTCATCTAGGTCAGCCAATACGAAATCCAAAGCCTCAGTTCTAGAAAGAACGCGAGGGTTGATTTCTGGTCCTTCGTCTACTTCACGGAAAGGAAGTACACCCCACATATCCATAACTACCCATGCACGGTATGCACGAATGAACTTAGCGCCAGCAACTACTTCAGCAGAAGCATTTGAACGAGGATCGATGATTTCCGTAGCACGGAAAACAGACTCGTTAAACTGGTTCCAAGTGTTCAAGATAAACTGGTGAGTAGGAGTCCAAGTGTGCGCGTGTAGCGTTCTCCAGATTCCGTTATCACCCCAGTCAGTTCCACGAGTAGGAACCAACTGCTCGTCTGTAGTTACTTCCTGCAGTGCAAAGAAGTTAGCCTGATCACCGTGTTGTCCGTAAAAATCGTTGTACAACTGGTCCAATGAGGACGCGGGATCAGTTACTCCAGTAAATTCTCCAGTATCTTCCGGAGGGAAAATGGAGTCTGATTCTTCGATTTCCAAGTCTGTACAGGAAACCGCGAGTAGTGCGCTAAAGGCAACACCCCAAACAAATTTGAAATTGTTTCTTTTCATTAGTTCAATTTTTTAATTAAAAGGTTGCGTTAAGACCAAATGTAATAGTACGTGGTCGTGGGAAACCAGTGTAATCGATACCTGCAGTTGGGATTCCGTTTAGAAGGTCTCCACCACCTGGCTGAACGCTGATTTCAGGATCAAGTCCAGTGTAATCAGTGATCACGAAAAGGTTCTGTCCAGTTACAGATAGACGAAGACTCTTAAGAGCTCCCTCACCTGATAGAGGCCAAGTGTACCCGATGGTTGCGTTCTGCAGACGAATAAAATCACCTTTTTCCAAGAAACGAGTAGATACTTCAGCAGCAGCGTTAGCTCCTTCTAGGTTACCAGAAGTTGGGCCGAATAACTCAGGAACAACATTTTGGGTAACGTTTCTAGCGTTGGCGATAGCACCAGCAGTAAAGAAGGCGTTAGCTGTGTTGTTGTAGATAGAGAATCCAAACTGACCAGTTAAGTAAGCTGCGAAATCCCAGTTCTTGTAACGAATGTTGGTAGAGAAACCAGCATTGATGTCTGGAAGAGCATCTTCTCCTACGAATGTTTGGTTATCACCAATAGGCTGTCCGTTTCCGTCGAACCCTTGGAAATCACGCAAGAAGTAAGAGAATAGTGGCTGACCACCAGCAAGAATCTGAGCAAAGGCCAAAGATAGACCCTGTCCACGAATTGTACCTGAAGGAATCAGACCTCCAAAGTCTTGCAATTCGTTTTCGTTGTATGCAATGTTGAATGCAGCATCCCAAGTGAAATCCTCAGTCTGTACAATTCCGTAATCCAAGTTAAATTCAATACCCTGGTTCAATACAGTAGCATCAAGGTTCTGGAAGAATCGTGGTTGAGGAGATGGCTGAGCCGCCTCAATGTTCAACAAGATATCAGTTGTTTCCTTACGGTAAACGTTGATCGTACCGCTCAAACGGTCGTTCATGAATCCAAAGTCAAGACCGATGTTGAAATCAGTTGTTTGCTCCCACTTCAAATCTGGGTTTGCAAATGTTACAGGAACAAGACCAGGAGCGTTGATGTTTCCACCATCGTCGATTCCAGCTCCAGCGTAACGCTCACGACGGATGAATCCACCGTAACCTAGACCTTCTTGGTTACCCACGATACCAGCACCTAAACGAAGCTTAAGTGTAGAGAAAGCATCTCCGATGAAATCTTCCTCGTGCAACTGCCATGCAAAAGCACCAGAAGGGAAGTAACCGTATTGGTTGTTACCACCAAAACGAGAAGAACCATCCGCACGAATTGTACCAGTAAGGATGTATTTATCAGCGATCGTGTAGTTCACACGAGCGAAGAATGATTGAAGCTCATCTGTGTTGTTGAAACGATCTGCGAACAATGCACGAACATTAGCAGCAGGCTTAACAGCAACATCAGTAACAGGACCTCCACCCATTGGGCTAGAAAGTCTGTTCACGAAAACGTCACCAGAGCGAGCATCCCATCCGTACTGTTGGTAAGTTCCATCAATATTAGCTTCAGTAGCAACAACAGCATCAAAGATGTCTTGTTGCATCATGTTCAAGTCAGTAGAGTTGAAACCGAAGGCAGCAACGTTACGTCCACTTGTTTGGAAATCTTGGAAAGAGTAACCAACAACCGCGTCGATACGAGAGTTGCCAAAGTCTTTCTGGTAGTTCAATGTCAATTCCATCAAACGGTTAGCAATAGACAATTGGTTGTAGTTTCCACGACCGTTACCGAAGATGTTTCCATCAAGGTTACGCGCCAATGAACTACCAACACCGTAAGCATCTGCTTCAGATTGGTCATAACCCAAGTTCAACTTAGCAGAAAGCTCATCGTTGATCTTGTAGTTCAAAGATCCGTTTACAAGCAAACGGTTTGTGGTTGTCTCATTCTGAGTGTAGGCCAACATGTTCGCTGGGCTAATTTGTCCACCTGAATCGAAGTCAGGACCTGTAGGCCAAGTTGGGTTTGCAGAGTAAGCAGCACCCAATAAATCTCCACGGAAACCAGCAGAACCAGAAAGTGGTGGAGCTTCATCGTTAACTTGAGAGATAGTAGCATTCAAGTTAACAGTCAATTTATCGTCAAGGAAACGGTGAGTTGCGTTCACACGTCCGGTGATTCTTTCAAGAGATGATTTCTCGATCACACCAAATTGCTTTCCGTAACCTAAAGTAGCTCGTACGTTACCCTTTCCATAAGTATGAGAGTAAGACAAGTTATTGTTAGTAGAAGCAGCACGACGAGTAGCGAAATCTTGCCAGTCTGTATCGTTACCAAAGTCCTGAGCAGCAGCCAGGTTGTTGTTTCCTTGGTTGATACGAGCAAGACCAAGAGCGTCTAGGAATTGCGTTCTGTTCAACAGATCGTATTCTTTCGCAGGCTCAGCAACACTCACGTTAGAGCTAAACTCAAAAACACCTCCTGTTGCAGCACGTCCCGTTTTAGTTGTAATGATCACAACACCATTCGCACCACGAGAACCGTAGATAGCGGTAGCGGAAGCATCTTTCAAAATAGAGATACTTTCGATATCACCTGGGTTCAAGAAGTTAAGTGGGTTACGAGGAGCACTACTACCAAAACCTACTCCAGCAGTTGAAGCTGTAGCACCACCACTTAATGGCACCCCATCAACTACGAAAAGCGGGTTGTTGTTCGAACGTACAGAGTTCGTACCACGAATTCTCAATTCAACTCCAGCTCCAGGTTCACCACTTGTTTGGGTGATCTGTACACCAGCAGTTTTACCTTGGATCAACTGTTCTGGAGAAGCAATAACCCCAGTGTTGAAGTCCTCGGCGGTAACCGCACTAACAGAACCTGTTGCATCTTTTACAGTAGTCGAACCATAACCAATGATTACAACCTCCCCGAGCTGAGTAGCATCTTCTTGAAGGGTAACATCAATTGTAGATCGTCCACCGACAGCAACCTCTTGTGTTGCATAACCGATGTAACTGAATACCAAAACGGCATCGCTTCCGACATTGTTGAGGGTGTAATTACCATCAAAATCGGTCTGCGTTCCGTTAGAGGTACCTTTTACCAGGACACTTGCTCCCGGCAAAGGACCATTGGCATCAGATACCGTTCCTGACACCGTCTGCGCACTCACAGCCGAAAAGCACAGAAATGCCCCCAGCGCAAACAGACTTTTTAGTAACGTAATCTTCATAAAAAGTAATTTTAAGTTTAGTTAATTCAATTCAAGTTTTAAACATATATAAAAAAAGTGTTAAAGAACCATTACCCTGTTAAAACCGTTTAACGAAAACGGTTTCGTGTTAATAAATCTAAAAACTTGGGGTTTTGGTAATTCTACACTCAAATTATTACGACATCTGCAAATAAAGCAATTTATCCTAAAATATTGCCCTGCTCACCTACAAATATAGTTTTTTTTGTTAGCGAAAATTTAAGGTTTTATCGTGGGTTGCGTGAACTAAGTGTTAAAATAACGTAATCTGAAGCGCTCGGAAATCCGTAGATTTGAGTTTAGCGTGTAGTGCTTTTGTAGTAGTTCACGCTTAAATCAATCAAATTATTGGCCTTGAAACAGAAGATCACCTTAAAGCACATCGCCAAGGAACTAAACGTGTCGATTTCGACCGTTTCTAAAGCCTTGAAAAACAGCGAGGAAATTAGTCGGGATACCAAAGAAAAGATCCAGGCCTTTGCCCGCTTGTACAACTACAAGCCCAATAATATTGCGATTAGCTTAAAGAATAAGCGCACCAAAAACATCGGTGTGGTCATCCCGGATATTGTTCACCATTTCTTTACCACCGTCATTCGAGGTATAGAGCAGTACGCCAATCAAAAGGAATACAATGTTATTGTTTGCCTTTCCGACGAGTCCTTTGATAAAGAAGTGATCAATATGGAAATGCTAGCGAATGGGAGCATCGATGGTTTTATCATGTCGCTTTCTTCTGGTACACAGCGAAAAAACGATTACGAACATTTGCAACAGGTTGTCGAACAGGGAATCCCCCTAGTGCTCTTTGATCGCGTCACAGACCAAATTGCTTGTGATAAGGTCGTCATCGATGATCAAATGGGTGCATATAAAGCGGTGAAGAAACTGCTCTCTAACGGAAGAAAGCGGGTAGGGCTGATCACCACAGAAGATTACTTGAGCGTGAGTCATAAGCGCAACCTGGGATACGAAAAAGCACTGGCCGAGTTTGGGGTGGAGTACCAGGATGAATTGGTGCTCAAATTACCTTCCATGGAAGTAGACGAACAACGTATCGCTGATTTCCTTAAAAATGCCGGACCTGATGCTGTTCTCTCGGTCAATGAAATTTTTGGAATAACGGCCATGCGACTCGTTCGAGAGCAAGGCCAAAAAGTTCCGGATGATATTTCGGTGATCGGTTTTACGGATGGACTACTCTCTCAGTATGCAAACCCCAGTTTAAGCGCCATCAGACAGCATGGAGAGGAGATGGGCCGGGAGGCTGCCAAAATGCTTATCGACAAAGTAGAAGGCCTGACGGACTCCGAGTCTTTTGTGACCAAAATTTTGGAGCCCACTCTCATCGAACGTGACTCGACAATTAATTAAGTTTGCCAAGGCGATTTAAGCCTGAACATCAGCTTACCACAAACATGAATCAAGACTACATCATCGCGGACCCTTGGTCCATCGTAGAAGAGGGTTTTAATCCGGAGCGGGTTCAATCCTCGGAGAGTTTATTTAGCCTCGGGAACGGTGCCATGGGGCAACGTGCAAATTTTGAAGAAAACTATAGCGGAGAGACCTTTCAAGGAAGCTATATCGGTGGGGTGTACTACCCGGACAAAACCAAAGTGGGGTGGTGGAAGAACGGATACCCGGAGTATTTTGCCAAGGTCCTTAATGCACCCAATTGGATTGGAATTCGCTGGTGGTTTGACGGAGAGGAGTTGGATTTAGCGCAGTGTTCTGAAGTTACCGATTTTCGACGCGAATTAAACATGCAGGAAGGCTGGTACAGTCGAACCTTTAAAGCCCAACTGGCCAACGGGAAGAAGATCGAGGTGAAAGCCACCCGCTTTTTAAGTCTGGAACTGGAAGAAATCGGAGCGATACGCTACGAAGTTTACCTTCCGGAAGAAGGAGCAGAGGTGAAGGCAATGCCCTACCTAGACAGCGGGATTAAGAATAAAGACAGCAACTGGGATGATGACTTTTGGCATACCGACTCTGTTGAAGTAAACGACAACAGGGCCTATATAGGTTCCCATACCCTGAAGACCGAATTCCATGTCTGTACCTATATGCAGGCGGAGCTAAAGCTGGATGGAACCACTATTGCTCGGAAAGGGGAAGAAACCCAAGAGGAAATGGTGGCTTTTGTTTTTAAAACAACAGCAAAAGCAGGTCAACGATTAGTCCTTGATAAATTCGGCGGATATACCGTTAGCCGAAATCATCCGGTGGATGGATTGCAAAAGGCCGCTGACGCTGCCTTGAATGAAGCTCAGGACAAAGGATACGAGGCCCTCTTAGAAATGCAGAAACAGCATTGGGCGTCTGTTTGGGACATGAGTGATATTGTTATCGAAGGCGATACCAAAGCACAACAAGGTATCCGTTTCAATATTTTTCAATTGAATCAAACCTATTCCGGTAAGGATTCGGGTTTGAACATTGGACCAAAAGGATTTACAGGCGAAAAGTACGGAGGAAGTACCTACTGGGATACCGAAGCTTACTGTTTACCCTTTTATATGGTGACCAAAAACCAGCAGGTCGCACGGAATCTTTTGAAGTACCGTTATGACCAGCTCGACCGGGCCATCGAAAATGCGCAAAAGCTCGGTTTCAAAAATGGGGCTGCGCTTTACCCCATGGTGACCATGAATGGGGAAGAATGCCATAACGAATGGGAAATCACTTTTGAGGAGATCCATCGCAATGGAGCCATTGCCTTCGCCATCTTCAACTACATTCGGTATACCGGAGATTACACCTATATGCCCGAGATGGGTCTTGAAGTGCTTATTGGGATTGCTCGGTTCTGGGCACAACGGGTTCATTTTTCGGAGCACCGTCAGAAGTATGTCATGCTCGGGGTGACAGGTCCGAATGAATACGAAAACAACATCAACAACAATTGGTACACCAACTACCTCGCGCAGTGGTGCCTCAAATATGCCAGAGAGCAAGTTGGCAAAGTCAAAGAAGGTTATCCGGAAGACTATACCCGAATTTCGGGGGTGACCCGCCTGAACGAGCAGGAACTGTTGAAATGGGACGAGATCACGAGCCAAATGTACTTCCCCTATTCAGAAAAGCACGAAGTGTTCCTGCAGCAAGACGGCTTTTTGGATAAAGAAATGATCAGGGTGAGTGATCTTCCATCGGATCAGCGGCCGATCAATCAGAAGTGGAGCTGGGACCGTATTCTGCGCAGCCCTTATATCAAGCAAGCGGACGTGCTGCAGGGTTTCTACTTCTTTGAAGATCATTTTTCGAAAGAGCAGTTGGAGAAGCATTTTGATTTTTATGAGCCCTTTACCGTTCATGAGTCTTCCCTTTCTCCTTGTGTTCACAGTATTCAGGCGGCTAAACTCGGTCGAATGGAGCAGGCCTATGCCTTTTACCTGAGAACGTCGCGTTTGGATTTGGACGATTACAACAAGGAAGTGGAAGAGGGTTTGCACATCACGTCCATGGCCGGGACCTGGCTGAGTATAGTCGAAGGATTCGGAGGCATGCGATTACTGGAAGACAAACTTCACTTTGAGCCCCAGATCCCACAAGAATGGACGTCCTATTCCTTTAAGTTGAATTTCCGCGGCCGGGTGATTCGGGTTTCGGTTTCGCATCAGGGTTGCAGCTTCTTTCTGGAAGGAGCGGAAGAAATGTCCATTCGGGTTAATGGAGAGCGCCTGGTTCTTCAACCTGGAGTCGAAACAAACGCAAAGCAGGGAGTATGATCGGCAGGGCACGACACGGAGTTCTACTTGTTGTGCTATGTGGCCTACTGTTTCAGGGGGCTTTTGCTCAAATCGATAAGGCGGAACCACCCCATTGGTGGGTGGGCTTCCAGCAGAAGAAAGTTCAACTTTTGCTGCACGGCAAAGACCTTGGTCGTTATGAACTGCGTCTTGAACACCCCACGGTAAAGATTCTTGAAGTCCATCGGGCCAAGAGCCTGAATTATCTCTTTGTGGATCTTTTCATCGGCCCGGATACCGAAGCCGGAGAACTCGTCTTTGAACTCAAAGCCCCGGGCAAGCGGAAACGCAAATGGAAATATGAGCTCAAAACCCGTAATACTGAGGCGACTCAAATTGAGGGCTTTGATTCTTCGGATGTACTTTACCTCATCACCCCTGACCGTTTTGTCAATGCCAATCCAGGCAATGATCGGGTTGCAGGGATGCTGGAACAAGGGGTGAATCGCCAAGATGATTACGCGCGCCACGGAGGTGATATTGCAGGAATTATCCAGGCATTGCCCTATCTAGAGCAAATGGGTTTTACGGCGCTCTGGTCGTCTCCCTTACTCGAGAATAATATGCCGGAGCAATCGTATCACGGTTATGCGATTACGGATTATTACAAAGTCGATCCCCGATTTGGAGAATTAAAGGATTATGTAGAATTGGCAGAAGCCTGCCAAGAACGAGGTATCAAACTGATCATGGACCAGGTGGCCAACCACTGTGGGCGTCATCATTGGTGGATGAAGGATCTGCCTTTTGAGGACTGGGTCAATCAACAGGATAGGTTTGAAGCAGGTCTTCCCTTGTCCAATTCGAATCACCGACGTACGACTCATCAGGATCCCTATGCTTCCAAAGCGGATCAGGAAGGCATGACCACGGGATGGTTCGTAGAGGCCATGCCTGATCTCAACCAAGGAAACCCCTTCATGGCTGAGTACCTCATCCAAAACAGTATTTGGTGGATAGAGACCTTGCAATTGGGAGGTATCCGTCAAGACACCTATCCGTATCCGGACAAGGAATTTATGTCGGAATGGGCTGGCAGTATTCTACGGGAGTATCCCCAGTTTTCAATTGTTGGGGAAGAATGGAGTTACAACCCCCTATTGGTGGGCTATTGGCAAGAGGGAGCGAAGAATGCAGACGGATACCGTTCAAATCTCCCGTCGACCATGGACTTTCCAATGCAAAAAGCTTTAACGGAAGCCTTGGTGGAAGAAGAGCGCTGGGATAAGGGACTCATCAAGTTGTATGAGGGGCTGGCCAATGATTTTTATTACCCCCACCCCAAGCAACTAATGCTCTTTTCGGATAACCACGATATGGACCGCATCGCCACCCAATTGAAGGAAGATCCTGAGCTGGTTCGTATGGCCATGGCATTTTTATTGACCAGCCCGCGAATCCCTCAGTTGTATTACGGTACTGAAATTCTGATGCAGAATTCTGCCAAACCAGGAGATCATGGACTGATTCGGACGGATTTTCCTGGCGGATGGCAAGGAGACGCGATCAGTGCTATTGAAGGAAAGGGTCTGACACAAGAACAACGGAAAACACAGGACTACCTCAAAAGACTTTTGCAGTTCAGAAAGAATGCCCCTGTGCTTCATAAAGGAAATACGACCCATTTTGCTCCAGAGCAGGGTACCTATGCTTTGTTCCGTGTTCTGGGAGAAGAAGTGGTGGTCCTGATTTTAAATAAGAATGAAAATCCGACCGAAATTTCCCTGGACCGTTTTGATGAAATGAAGTTGCAAGGTAGATCTTATCTCGACGTCATAGAGCAAACACAAGGGGAGTTTGGTGATCGCCTTTTGCTGTCTCCAAAATCAGCGACTATATTGCATTTCAAAAGCTAAGTCATGCGGCGTACACTGCTACTTCTGATAGGCGTATTCCTTGCGTCTTGTCAGTCAGGAAAGGATCAAAAAGAGGATGTAAAACAAGAGCCTATGCGCACATCGGAAGCCCGAAAAGAAGTGGTTTATCAAGTCTTCACCCGTTTGTTCGGAAATACTAAAACGGCCAATGTGCCCTGGGGTACCGCAGAACAAAATGGAGTGGGAAAGTTTTCTGATTTTAACGAAAAGGCCTTGGCCGAAATCAAAGACTTGGGGGTTACTTATATCTGGTATACCGGGGTTCCTCACCATGCGCTGATCCAGGATTACACCGCCTACGGCATTAGCAATGACGATCCGGATGTAGTGAAGGGCAGAGCGGGTTCTCCTTACGCTGTAAAGGATTACTACAATGTCAACCCTGATTTGGCTGATGATCCTGCAAAACGACTTGAAGAATTTAAGGCCTTGATCGATCGCACCCATGCGGCAGGAATGAAAGTGCTCATCGATATTGTTCCCAACCACGTGGCCCGAAATTATGAAGGGAAAACAAACCCCAAAGGGGTAGAGGATTTTGGTGCACAGGACCAAACCAACCTGGAATACCACAAGGACAACAACTTCTATTACATACCGGGTTCGGCTTTTGAAGTGCCGAATTGGGAGGGCGGGTACCAGCCCTTAGGCGGTGAGAAGAATCCCCTGTCAGATTCCCGATTTCAAGAGGTTCCTGCAAAGTGGACGGGGAATGGGGCTCGTTCCGTTCAGCCTGGAATGAACGATTGGTACGAAACGGTAAAAGTGAACTACGGTGTTCGTCCTGATGGAACAAGAGACTTTCCGGAATTGCCGGAAGGGTATGAATACAAAGGTTACCAAGCCCATGCTGATTTTTGGGCCGATAAAGAGCTGCCCAATTCCTGGGACAAGTTCCGGGATATTGCGGAATACTGGTTGGACATGGGAGTCGATGGCTTCCGTTTTGACATGGCCGAAATGGTGCCCGTGGAGTTTTGGAGTTATATGAATTCCGCCATCAAGCTAAAGAATCCTGATGCCTTTTTATTGGCTGAGGTGTACAATCCGGATCTCTACCGGGCTTATATCCGCAAAGGAAAGATGGATTATCTCTACGACAAGGTAGAATTGTACGACAGCATCAAACACATTGTGAAGGGCTATGGCTGGACGGATCATATTCCAGTTGTTCAAAAGGGTCTAAAAGATATCGAACACCACATGCTTCACTTCCTGGAGAATCACGACGAGCAGCGCATTGCCAGTCCTGATTTCGCAGGTAAAGCGGAGCTGGCCAAACCGGCGATGGTCGTCTCGGCGACCATTAGCACCTCGCCGACCATGATCTATTTTGGGCAAGAAGTGGGGGAGCCCGGAAATGAACAAGCTGGATTTGGAAGTCCGACACGCACCTCTATCTTTGATTATATCGGGGTGCCCCATCACCAACGATGGATGAATGAAGGGGCCTTTGACGGGGGGCAGCTGAGTGCAGAAGAAAAGTCTCTGCGCGATTTTTACAAGCGACTCTTGAACTTTACGATCAATAGTTCCGCTTTGATGGGTGAGTACCAAGACCTGCATTTCTTCAACAAAGAGTTAAACACCAAATACGACCACCGGATTTTAACCTATGCCCGCTGGTCCACGGACGAGGAATTACTGGTGGTGACCAACTTTGACGAAAAGAAGTCCTATCAGCTCGATCTCAAAGTTCCTCAGGAATTACTCCGCAAGTGGAAACTTTCTCCAGGGAAGTACTCCTTGGAAGAACAGCTGTACGGATCAGTAAAAAGTGAACTCTTTGTGCCTGCAGGGGGAGCCGGAGAGTTTAGGATAGAATTACAACCCCTGGAATCTCGTATTTTTAAACTTTCAAGACCTTAATACTCCACAACAATGAAAAAATACCTTGGATTGGTTCTAGTCATGATGATGCTTGCCTCCTGTCAAAAAAGAGATTTCAAAGTAATCGGCCACCGTGGCGCCATGGGCTATGTGACCGAAAATTCCCTTCCTTCCATTCAAAAAGCGATGGATATGGGAGTCGACATGATCGAAATCGATGTGTTCGAAATCAAGAGTAAAGAGGTTGTGGTCTTTCACGATGAAGAACTCGATGCTTTGACCAACGGCAGCGGCAGAATTGAAGATTACAACATTTTTGAGCTAAGGCAATTGCAACTCAAAGGCGGCCATAAAATTCCTATGCTTCAGGATGTAATGAAGCTGATTGATAACAAGGTTCCCTTGAATATTGAACTCAAAGGAAAGAATACCGCTCCACGAGTACAGAGCATTGTCAAGAACTATGTAGAGCGCCAAGGCTGGTCCAAAGAAAATATCGTCATCAGTAGTTTTCACTGGGATGCCCTAAGAGAAATGCGACGATTGGATCCGGATATCGCTATTGCAGTCTTGACAGAAGAAGACCCCTTACAAGCCTTGGATGTGGCCAAGGAGCTAAAGGCTGTAGCTATCAATCCTTGGTTTAAAAACCTGTCTCAAGAACAGGTGCAAGCCATTCAGGAAGCTGGATTCATGGTCTATACCTACACGGTAAACGAACCGGAAGACATTGCCCGAATGAAAGAATGGCAAGTTGACGGCATTTTTACCAACTACCCGGACAGAGCCCAGTGATCCACGACTTAGTGGTCATAGGAGGGGGTGCAGCCGGATTTTATGCGGCAGCCATCCTTCGCGAACAATCACCAGCAGCGCGAATCCTTATTTTGGAGAGAGGAAAAGAAGTGCTCACCAAGGTCAAGGTATCTGGGGGTGGACGCTGTAATGTAACCCATGCTGCTTTTGAGGTTCCGGAACTAAGTGCTAATTATCCCAGAGGGCAACGCGAATTGGTAGGCCCCTTTTATCACTACGGCCCCAGTCAGAC
>CAZLGZ010000026.1:0-7794 GCA_964558965.1 uncultured Flavobacteriaceae bacterium | reverse complement strand
CCAGAGGGCAACGCGAATTGGTAGGCCCCTTTTATCACTACGGCCCCAGTCAGACACTGGATTTTTTTGAAAGAAGAGGAGTGCAGCTAAAAACAGAGCAAGACGGCCGCATATTTCCTGTTTCTGATCAATCCCAGACGATAATTGACTGCTTGGTTTCGGCCGCTTCAGGCTCCTTCACTGAAGTTTTAAAGGGCCATTCTGTGCAGCAATTCCGATGGAATGCCGAAGAAGAGTTGTGGACGGTCCAAACCAAAGAAGTAGCCTTTACATCCCGCTATGTTCTTGTTGCTACGGGCAGCAATCCCAAAATTTGGGATTTGCTTTCGCAAATGAACCTAAAACTGGTGGATCCTGTACCTTCTCTCTTCACTTTTAGAATCAAGGACGCCCTTTTGGAAGGTCTCGCCGGGATTAGTCAGGAAGTGTCGTTAAGTGTGGTGTTGCGGCAAAGAGCTGCGGTCGAAATACCCAAGCGCTTCCCCAAAGTTTTAGAGGCTTCAGGGCCTTTGCTCATAACCCATAAAGGGGTGAGCGGACCTGCCGTATTGCGGCTATCGGCTTGGGGAGCCCTACCTCTACATCTACTGAATTATCAATTCCAGTTTCAGGTGAATTGGCTGCCTCAATGGGGCAGTAATGACCTGCAAAAAGAGATCGAGAGAAGAAAGTCAGAGCAACCCAAAAAACAACTTCACGGAACGCCATTGGGCGGACTAACCAAACGGCTTTGGCAACGGCTTTGTACGGAAGCAGGAATGGCACCTGAACACCGGTGGGTCGATTTGAACAGTAAGCAGGTAGATCGGTTGATCGAGCAACTACAGGCCACCACTTTTCAGGTCAACGGCAAGAATACCTTTAAGGAGGAGTTTGTTACTGCGGGTGGAGTGGATTTAAAGGAAATCGATTTTAAGCGTTTCGAATCCAAGAAATGGCCCGGTCTCTACTTTGCCGGTGAGGTACTGAATATCGATGCAATCACCGGAGGCTTTAATTTTCAAAATGCCTGGACAGGCGCTTATTTAGCAGCTCTGAGCATTGCCGAAAAGTTGGATGTTGACGCCTAAAACGGAAGGTTTCCTTCCAGGTAGTGGTGTAGACCAGCAGCGAGTAGTCCGCCAAGAGCAGGTCCAACAACAGGAATCCAGGAATAGCCCCAATTGCTGTGCGTCTTTCCTTTGATGGGGACAATAGCGTGAATAATCCGAGGGCCGAGATCACGGGCCGGGTTAATGGCATAACCCGTAGTTCCTCCCAAGCTCAACCCGATAGCCCATACCAAGAAGGCCACAGGGATCGCGCCAACAGAACCCAGTCCAATAAGAGAATTCGAATCCATGATTTTGGCATCCGAGAAGTACAGCACGACAAAGACCAAAACGAAGGTGCCTAGAAGTTCGCTGAATAGATTACTCAGGGTGTTTGGTACAGCAGGATCCGTGCAAAAACTTCCCCTTACCAAGCCTGCGTCTTTGGTGGCGTTGTAATGAGCTCTGTAAAGCAGCCAAACCAAAAAGGCACCCAGCATGGCTCCAATAAATTGAGCCCCTACATAGGTGGGTACATCGTAGAGTGAAAACTCTCCGGCAAAGGCCAGACCTAGAGTGACGGCCGGATTCAGGTGAGCTCCACTGTAGGGACCTGCTACAACCACTCCAATGTAGACGGCCATGGCCCAACCGGTGGTGATGACCATCCAACCATCTCCTTGACCCCGATTACCCTTGGTCTTTTCTAGCAAAACATTGGCATTAACTCCACATCCCAGTAGGATGAGTAAAAAAGTTCCGAGAATTTCGGCGGTAAAGGCAGTCATATCAGTTTGGTTTTGATTGCAAAAATGAATGTTTTAGGCTTTACTCCAAAACAGAACGGTTTGAACAGCCCGATCCCACTGAGCGAGTAATTGCTCCATGGAAGAGCGATCTGGATTGGCTTCAAAGGTTTGGTCCTTCTCCCAAATGCGCTGGATTTCTTCAGTATTGCTCCAATAACCCACAGCCAACCCAGCCAAAAAGGCCGCGCCACTAACAGTCGTTTCGACCATTTTTGGCCTGACGACCGATACCCCGAGTACATCGGCTTGTATCTGCATCAAAAGGTTGTTGACACTCGCTCCTCCATCGACGCGCAGTTCTTTGATTTTAACCCCTGAATCCGCCTCCATGGCGCTGAGAATATCGCGGGTTTGCAGGGCGATCGCTTCCAAAGCCGCCCGAGCAATATGGCCTTTGTGACTTCCCCGGTTGAGTCCGAGGATTTGGCCTTTGGCCTGCTGGTTCCAATGCGGCGCTCCAAGGCCAACAAAGGCGGGAACCAAGACCACGCCGTCTGAAGAATCAACAGAAGAGGCGAGCCCTTCAATTTCTTTAGCGTCTCCAAAAAACTCCAGTTGGTCCCTCAACCACTGAACGATGGCTCCAGCCATGAATATACTGCCCTCTAAGGCATAAGAGACCTCGTTCCCAATTTTCCACCCAATGGTGGTGAGGAGGTTGTTTTTTGAAAGTATAGGCTTGTCTCCAATATTCATCAACATAAAGCAGCCCGTACCGTAGGTGTTTTTGACCCAGCCTTCTTGGGTGCACATCTGACCAAATAAGGCAGCTTGTTGGTCCCCTGCGATTCCGGCAATGGGTACAGCCGCACCCAGGAAGTCGGCTTGGGTTTGTCCATACACCTCACTCGAGTCGCAGACCTGAGGCAGCATTTTTGATGGAATATCAAACAAGGTGAGCATATCGGCATCCCAACTCAAATCGGTCAGATTGTACAACAAGGTTCTCGAGGCATTGGTTACATCGGTGATGTGTTTTTGGCCCCCGGTCATCTTCCAAATGAGCCAGCTGTCGATGGTTCCCATGTAGAGATCTCCTGCCATCGCTTTTTCACGAGCACCAGAGACATTATCGAGAATCCATTTGACTTTGGTCGCCGAAAAATAGGCGTCAATGACCAAGCCTGTTTTCTGTTGAATCAGCCCGGCTTTGCCCTCTGCTTTGAGCTGGTCACAGAAGTCCGCTGTTCGGCGATCCTGCCAAACAATAGCCGGATAAACCGGTTCTCCAGTATTCTTGTCCCAGACCACGACCGTTTCACGTTGGTTGGTGATTCCGATAGCGGCGATTTGATCCGCTGTGAGTCCGGCGTCCTGAACCGCTTTCTTGGCCATGCGTTCCTGGGTGTCCCAGATTTCAAGGGGGTTGTGTTCGACCCAGCCTACTTCCGGAAAATACTGCGGGAACTCTTCTTGAGCTGAAGCGAGAATTTTTCCGTTTTTATCAAAGATTAAGGCGCGGCAACTGGTGGTACCCTGGTCCAGGGCGAGGATGTAGCTTGACATAGTCAGAGGGTTAATTTAATCTCCAAATTTCATAATTCAGTACCGTTGCAAAAAGGACCCAAAGCAAGTAGGGCAGCAGCAGCCAGGCTGAGGGCGTGTAAACCACCCGAAACCAGCGTATCGTCAAACCAATCATGATCGCCAGTGCGATGATGACCAATAAGGCTGCTCCTGGATTGCGAAGTCCAAAAAAGACGATCGACCACAGCGCATTCAACAAGAGCTGAAACCCGAAATGATAGAGAGCCGTTTTCACCCAAAGATGATGAAAACCCCTGTTCCAAACCAGGCCTGCAGCGATCCCCATAAGGGTGTACAAGAGCGTCCAAACAGGACCAAAGACTTCATTTGGGGGGTTGAAAATCGGTTTGTTCAGTTGAACGTACCAGGTGTCCACAGATGATTGTGTAGCGATGCCCGAAAGGGAACCAACTCCAACACAAATCAGTACTGAAATAAGAATTCGTTGTAGTTTTTTATTCATGAACAGCTCTGAATTTAGGAATTATTTACGAGCCAAGACTTGTCCTATCTTTGCCTTTTCTTAAAAACGGGAACAAATCCATGACCGAAGCTGATTTTAGAGTGACCAACTCGCTGGCCTTGCCAGAAAAAGGACAAGTGGCTTGGGAAGCCCCCAGCAATATTGCCTTGGTAAAGTATTGGGGAAAACACGGAATGCAACTACCGGCCAACCCATCGGTGAGTTTTACGCTCAGTCAGGCGACCACCAAAACCGCTTTTGCTTTTGAAAAGAAAGAAGCCGGGCCGGATTTTGATTTGGAGTTTACCTTTGAAGGCCAAGCCAAACCGGACTTTGAACCCAAGATTCGGCAGTTTTTTGAACGAGCCTTTCCGTATTTGCCCTTTCTAAAAGATTACCGCTGGGCCATTTCGAGTAGCAACAGTTTTCCGCACAGCAGTGGAATCGCTTCTTCCGCCAGTGCCATGGCAGCCATGGCCCTCAATATGGTCAGTGTTGAAAGACAAGCTGACCCATCCATGTCGGATCAGGCCTTTTTGCAAAAAGCCTCTTTTTTAGCCCGTTTGGGTTCCGGGAGTGCAGCACGAAGTATTTCGGGCCCACTCATGCAATGGGGCGCCGATCAACACTGGCCGGGAAGTTCAGATTTTTATGCTGCTCAAGTCCATGCCGATCTTCACCCGGTTTTTGAGAATTACTGCGATTGTATTCTTTTGATCCATCAAGGGAAGAAAGGTGTCAGCAGCACCGCAGGACATGGCTTGATGCATGGGCATCCTTTTGCGACCTCCCGTTTTGAACAGGCCCGCAAGCACATGGGCGATATCCGAGAAATTCTGAAAAGCGGAGATCTGGAAGCCTTTATCTCCCTCATCGAATTAGAGGCTTTGAGTCTGCATGCGATGATGATGAGTTCTTCAACGCCCTACCTGTTGATGTTGCCTGGAACTGTTGCCGTTTTACAAGAGGTCTGGGCTTTTCGAAAAGAGACCCAAATTCCCTTGGGATTCACCCTGGATGCGGGGGCCAATGTTCACCTGTTGTACCCCGAATCCGACAAAGAAGCCGTGGAACTGTTCATTGATGAAAAACTCGTTGCGTATTGTGAAAACCAGCAGTATATTCGTGATTCTGTAGGAAAAGGTGCTAAACCCCTTGAAGGGGAAGCAGTTAGCTCCTTATTTTAGTGTTAAGGCACTTGGGCAGAGTTGATTATTTGTTTATATTTATCCTAGTAACGGTTAAACAAAAATGAAAGGACCTCTATTTTACTCCAAAATTCTTCTTTTCGGAGAATACGGGATCATCAAGGACAGCAAAGGCCTTTCCATTCCCTATAACTTTTTTAAGGGGGCACTAAAGACCTCTGACAATCCGGACGAGGTAGCGCTCAAATCCAACGGAGAGTTACGCAAGCTGGCCAGCCATTTGCGTGTCCTGGAGAAAGAAGAAGGCTATTCCTTTGACCACGCTAGTTTAGAGGCGGATCTGGATGCCGGAATGTATTTTGACAGTTCCATCCCACAAGGGTATGGAATCGGGAGCAGTGGTGCTTTGGTGGCAGCCATCTACGATAAATACGCTACCGATAAAATTACGGTCCTCGAGAACTTGACTCGTGAAAAATTACTTCACCTCAAGACCATTTTTGGGAAGATGGAGTCTTTCTTCCACGGGAAGTCCTCCGGCCTCGACCCCTTGAACTCATACTTGAGTTTACCTATTTTAATCAATTCCCAAAACCACATAGAATCCACCAGCCTGCCCTCTCAAAATCAGAATGGTAAGGGAGCTGTCTTTTTACTCGACAGTGGAATTACCGGTGAAACAGCCCCGATGGTTCAGATTTTCATGGAAAACATGAAGCAGGAAGGGTTTAGAAATGTGGTTAAAAACCAGTTTGTCAAATACACCGATGCCTGTGTGGATCACTTCCTAAGTGGAGATATTAAAGCCCTTTTTGGAGATGTTAAGCGCTTGTCTGACGTCGTTTTGCATCACTTCAAACCCATGATCCCGGCCGGGTTTCACCAGTTGTGGAAGCAGGGAATTGAGAGCAACGATTACTACCTTAAACTCTGCGGTTCTGGCGGAGGAGGTTATATTTTAGGCTTTACAGAAGATTTAGATAAGGCCAAGAAAGCCCTTGAAGGGCACCAATTGGAAGTCGTCTACACATTCTAGACGGCCCTTGGCACTTCCCAGGAAATATCGACTCACCTTATACAAGCTTTTGAGCTTGTTTTCGGTCGTAAGAGGATATAATATCCTGATGATTGCCCTCGCGCAATACCTCGCTTCGATTTACATCCTTTCGCCCGATGTTCCTTTGCGTTCCGTTTTACTGGATCCCCAACTCTTTATCATTGTTTTTTGCTCGGCCCTGGTCATTGCCGGAGGTTACATCATCAACAACTTCTACGATGCAGAAAAGGATTTGATCAATAAGCCTACCAAGAGTATGCTGGATCGCTTGGTGTCTCAACGGTTTAAGTTGACCACTTACTTTATGCTTAATTTTTCGGCGGTCTTCGCTGCGAGTGCAATCTCCTTTAAGGCTGTTCTTTTCTTTTCGAGTTACATTTTTGGTATCTGGTTTTATTCTCATAAACTCAAAAGGATTCCCTTTCTGGGGAACTTGGTTTCTGCCCTGTTGGCGATTGCTCCTTTCTTCGTGGTCTTTGTGTATTACAAGAATATCGAGACGGTGATCTTCTTTCACGCAGGCTTTTTGTTCTTTGTAATTCTCGCCAGGGAACTGATCAAGGACCTCGAAAATATTGCTGGAGATGTGGCTTTGAATTACCGCACTTTGCCTGTGCTCTATGGTACTCGCCTTTCTAAGGCCATTATTGGCTGTTTACTTCTTTTGGCCATACTGCCTGCGGCTTTCTTGATTTCGAGCTACGAAATAGGTCATATGTACCTTTACTTTTATCCCTGTATCGCCTTACTCTTGGGGAGCGTTTATCTCTTGTCCCGGGCCGAGCACAAGGTCCATTTTGTATGGCTCCACAACATCCTGAAATTCATTATCGTTTCTGGGGTCTTCGGGATTTTGTTGATTGACGTACACTTGGTATTAAACCGTATTTTGTAAGGGAAGAAAGAGAAGCCCTTCTAAAACATCATGGAAAAAACAACAATGAAAGTGGCCTTGGCCCAGCTCGCTCCCGTTTGGCTCGATAAACTCGCTACCCGTGACCGTATTCTGGAACAGATGGAAATCGCTGCTCAGGCAGGGACGGACCTCTTGGTTTTTGGCGAGGGTTATTGGCCCGGTTATCCGTTTTGGCTGGCCTATACCGAAGGGGCAGCCTGGGACTTACCCATTAACAAAGAAATACATGCCCATTATCTAAAAAATGGGGTGTGCATTGAAGAAGGGGACCTGAAACCCGTCCAAGAAAAATGCAAGCAGTTAAAGCTTGCCCTTTACCTGGGAATCATGGAGCGTCCTTTGCAACGAGGAGGACACAGTTTATACTGCAGCCTGGTGTACATCGATCAGGAGGGCGAAATCGGTTCGGTCCACCGCAAATTACAACCCACTTACGATGAGCGATTGACCTGGTCACCCGGAGACGGAAATGGGCTTCGGGTTCATCCACTTAAAGGTTTTCGAGTTGGAGGATTGAACTGCTGGGAGAATTGGATGCCCTTGCCCAGAGCAAGTCTCTATGGACAAGGAGAAAACGTCCACATTGCCGTATGGCCAGGAGGACTGCACAACACCAAGGACATCACCCGCTTTATCGCCCGGGAGTCCCGCAGCTATGTCTTGTCGGTTTCGGCGGTTTTGCGGAAAGACCAAATCCCTACCGACACCCCGCACCATGCTGAATTTATTGATAAAATGCCGGACTGCTTGGCCAATGGAGGCAGCTGTATCGCTGGCCCTGACGGGGAATGGGAAGTAGAACCTGTGCTGGAAGAAGAGACCCTGATCTACCATGAATTGGAT
>CAZLGZ010000025.1:5425-21553 GCA_964558965.1 uncultured Flavobacteriaceae bacterium | reverse complement strand
GCTAGGAACCACGGCTTACCAAATCCCCAAGACTCCCGGGCAGCATATTGCTGTTTCTGTAGGAAGTTACCTGATCAATGGCTTGGTCACGGGAGCTCAATACGACGCCTCCACGGATCGGCTCTGGATTTGTGGTTATTCCTCTATTTTACTACCGTTCGTCGCCTTGGTGGAAGAGGTCAGTGTCGGGGCTTTTTTCTCGGGTAATGAGCAGAAGTTCAGCTTGGATACTGGATTGGCTCAAATAGAGGCCCTATCCATTGATGATACAGGCTCCTTGTATATGACTTCTGAACTATTTAACAATCCGAGCCCTCCCATAGAGTCTTTATCGCGTCTGTTTCGATTCGAATCAGACTTTTTGGAAGAAGAGGAAGAGGAAGAAGAGGAGGAAGAAGAAAACCCAGAAGAACCCCAATTGGAAGAGGGGGATTTGATTCTTTATCGTGCCAACGGGGATCCTTTTTTGTACTACCGATTAGAGACCCAAAGACCTATTTTGGGATTAAGCCTCCATGACACCAGTGGGCGCGAAGTCAAGTTCACCCCTTTGGAACGCCTGGGTGATGGCCCTATTGATTTATCTGCCCTTCCTCCCGCGGTTTACTACCTGAGTTTTGTCTTGAGCGATGGTCAACTGACCAAAGCCTTTCTTCGTCCAAGCCGGTTTTAAGCAATTCTTAACAATTCGCCGCAAGGGAGTTGAGTAGCTTTGAGGTGCTAATCCTCTTAAATTTTATAGAGATATGAAGAAACTTGCCCTCCTGGTCGCAGCTGTATTAACTAGCGGCCTATCGTTTGCACAGATGCAAACCCCACAACCTAGCCCAAGTGAAAAGATCACGACCATGGTTGGATTAACAGAAGTAACCATTGAGTATTCTCGTCCATCCGCACGCGGAAGAGAAATCTTCGGGAACCTAGTGCCTTATGGTAAAGTCTGGAGAACCGGAGCCAATGCCAATACCAAAGTTACTTTCGGTGATGCGGTGACTGTAGGTGATCAAACCTTAAAAGCAGGTACATACGCGCTTTACTCTAAGCCAGGTGAAAAGACTTGGGATATCATTTTTTATGCAGATGCCAATAACTGGGGAACTCCTCGTAAATGGGATGACAGCAAAGTTGCTGCGATGATCAATGTTCCTGCGACAAAAATGCCTGATCCTATTAAAGTAGAAACCTTTTCTATTATGTTGGATGAGTTGACAAACAACGGAGCTCATATTGGTATTATGTGGGCTGATGTTTATGTGGCTGTTCCTTTTGGTGTTCCTACTGCTGAAAAAGCACAAAAGAGTATCGAAGGTGTTATGGCCGGTCCATCAGCCAATGACTACTTCTCTGCAGCCACGTACTACTACCAAGAAGGTCTTGATATGGAAAAGGCCAAGATGTGGGTAGATAAAGCTGTTGACATGCGTGAAGAGGCCTTTTGGATGTCCCGTTTGCAGTCTTTGATTTACGCGAAAATGGGTGACAAGAAAGGAGCGATTAAAGCGGCGAAGAATTCTTTAGCGAAAGCGAAAGAAGCAGGCAATGCCGACTACGTTAAAATGAACGAAGACTCATTAAAAGAATGGGGAGCTAAGTAAAACTTCCTCATCGTATAGAAAGCCCGGCCAAGTGCCGGGCTTTTTTTATTCTTCCAAATTTGATTTGGGTTGAATACGTTCAAAGCCTTCCAGTAATAATGCGATGAGGATAACCAGGGCACATCCAATAAAGTTCAGTAGCAAGTAAGAGATGGAGGTGTTGAAAAAGATCAGCAGAACAATGATCTGGGTACCAATCGCTGCAAGGAATACGGCATTCCCTCGGATAAACTTGATAAAGAAGGCGATCAAAAAGATTCCGAGAACATTCCCGTAGAAAATGGAACCAATGATGTTGACCAATTGGATCAAATTTTCGAATAGGTCGGCTATGGAGGCAATTAGTATCGCCACAATACCCCAAGCCAAGGTAAACAGTTGGGTGTATCGAACACTCTGTTGTTGGGAAAGTTCCTTTTTGTTGTGTCTTAAAAAGAGGTCAACTGTTGTCGTTGTTCCCAAAGCGTTGAGCTCTGAGGAAGTAGACGACATCGCCGCTGAAAGAATAACAGCGAGGAGCAATCCAATTAACCCAGAGGGAAGATTATTTAGAATAAAATGAATAAAGACATAATCCTTGTCATTGGTTTCTTTTTGCGGGTCAACTTCCTTGATCAAAGTCCTGGCCGCTTCTCTGTTTCGCAATTCCTCCGCCTGCAAAGCCTTCATTTCAGTTTCGGAGGACTCCAAAAGTGTCAGGTCATTAAAATCCAGAGCTGCTGCAAACTCTGTATGAGCATGGGCTTTTTTGTTCAGTAATTGACGGTGATTCTCCTGAAGCATTTGATACTGCTCGGAGAGATGGGATTCTTGAACAGTTTTTTCAGCACCCGGATTGAAGTGAAGAGGCGAATCATTGAATTGGTAGAATACAAAAACCATTACCCCGACGAGCAGAATAAAGAACTGCATGGGAATTTTGAGAAGGCCATTAAAGATGAGCCCCCATTGACTTTCGGCAACCGAACGGCCAGTAAGGTAGCGTTGGACCTGACTTTGGTCGGTTCCGAAATAAGAAAGAGCCAAGAAAAATCCACCGGTTAAGCCGCTAAGCAGGGTGTAGCGGTTATTGAGGTCTAAACTAAAATCAATGATATTGAGTTTGTCGCTGGAACCAGCAATTTTTAAAGCCTTCCCGAAAGTTATTTCTTCTGGTAGGGCTCCCAGGACGTAAAAGAAGGCAAAAAACATCCCCACCATAATCACGAACATCTGCTGTTTCTGGGTGACGCTTACCGCCTGAGTTCCCCCACTAACGGTGTAGAGGATCACCAGGGTTCCGATACCTATATTGAGGTAAGTCAGTGACCACCCAAGAACAGCCGAAAGGATGATTGCTGGCGCAAAAATGGTAATTCCGGCTGCCATACCCCGTTGAATTAAGAAGAGGATAGCGGTCAGCGTTCTCGTTTTGGTATCGAAACGTTGTTCGAGTAATTCGTAGGCCGTATAGACCTTCTTTCGGTGGTAAATCGGAATAAACACCAAACAGATGACCACCATGGCCAAGGGTACCCCGAAATAAAATTGTACGAACTCCATCCCATCGTGGTAGGCTTGTCCCGGGGTCGATAAAAAGGTAATAGCACTGGCCTGTGTCGCCATGACCGAAAGCCCGATAGCCCACCAGGGGGTATTCTTTCTTCCGCGAACGTAGTCTTCTACAGACTCTCGACTACTTTTAGTTTTCCACCAGCCAAATACAACAATAGTTCCTAGGGTAAGGGCTAAAATGATCCAATCCAGCTTCTCCATGCTATCGATTTGAAATCATGATGAAATAGAAAATAAGGATGTAGGCTGCATTGGCCAGTAGTACCCATAAATAGATCGGTTTCCACTCGAACTTAATGGCCTCTTCCTTTTCTTTTATGTCTTGTTCTGCTTCCTGCATGACGCCGTGAATCTATTGTCCTGCTCCGTAAGATACTAAGTTGGCAAACAACTTAAAGGCTCCCGGTACTCCAGCGGGTAGTTCTCTAAAGAAACTCAGGCCAGTGTACACGTAATGTCCTTTACCGTACTCTGCAACTAAGAGTGAACCCTCTTGGGCTTCTTCTCCTTTATCGGACATACTCAAAAGTGGGGTATAGGCCGAATCCCATTCACTCGGAAAGTAAAGGCCTCTTTCTTGCACCCAATTCTCGAAGTCATCTTCGGTTATTTTATTCGGACTATTGAGCACGGGGTGCTTAGGATTGAGTAGTTGCACGGAGGCTGTTTCATCCGTTACTCGATTGCGAGAAAGCTTCATGGGGTAGGGGCCAATATTCTCGAATTGCGACCTCCAGCGACCGGCGGTATTGTATTGAATAACCAGAGTACCTCCTTCTTTGACATAGTCTAAAAGAACGGTCTGTTTAAACTTCAATGCTTCTAAGACATTGTAAGCACGAATACCCATAACCACCGCATCATAAGAAGATAAACTTTTGGTCGATAAATTCTCAACAGGCAGTAAATCCACTTGGTACCCTAATTGTTCGAGACCTTGGGGTACACCATCACCGGCACCCATCACGTAACCTATTTTCTCACCTTTGGTTTGAATGTCTAAACGCACCAGCTTCATTTCACTTTTCAGGGTGAGGGTCTGTTTGGGAATATGGTTATAATCGATTGCTTTTGTACCCAGTTCAAAGGTTTTACCGCCGCTGCTTGCCGTTGCTCTGAGGACTCCTGAGCTGGCTTTTTTTGGAGGATCAAGGGTAAATTCTAAATCCAGGGTTTCGCCAATTTTATCCAACGTAAATTCCGCAGAAGCAGGAGTAATTTTCCAGCCGGAAGGAGCATCGAGTTGAACGAGGCCTTTACTACCCGCTTTTAGTGCTTTTACCTGCAATTGAATCTTTTTACTCTCTGAATCATTCAGAATTCGAACATCCTGGTCAAATTGCAAAGAAATCTCTGGAAGTATATGGAAGGGTTCATAGAGTTCGCCTCGATCTGGTCGAGCATAGCGATAGACCACAGGCAAGTTGATATCAATGGTCTGTGAGCCAATTTGCACATCCAATTGAACACTTAAAGGAGCAGGGGTTTCTGGATTTCCTATTAGAGCGATATCGTCCACCTGGTACATGCCAAGAGTTCCAGAGTGATTCAGCCAATAAGGACTGCTGTAACCCAGATCAGCTGGGATTTGCACTGTAATCTCCTTCTCTGTCTTTTGGTTGTTTTGGAGTTGTAAAGACTCGAGATCCAAACTTCTTTGACCTCCTTTCCAAACAAGAGCTGCCTTTTTTATGCGTACATCTTGGGCGGAACGGTTGAGCAATTCCAAACGCATTTTGAGCTCGTCACCGGCATGTCCATAGGCTTGTGATGCTCCGGCCTCCAAATACAAACCACCGAATTCTAGTATGAGTTCACGTAATTCATCCAACTTATTATGGGCCAGTGGAGAAGGATTCTTTACGGTGATTTCTTTTAGTAAATTGAAAGCCTGTGCCAATTGGGGCAGGTGCTTCTCGGGCTGATCAAATTGGTAGTCTTTTTCGACTGCGTAAAGAATTTCACCAACGGCTTTTCCGCCGGGCAGGCGGGACCAGGAGGTGTCGATTCCGTCAAAAATATCGGTATTGGATTGCAAAGGCATGCCTTTAAGAAGCTCCACGTATTCGTCTTGGCTCCCTCTTTGATTTAATCGCCCAAATCCTTGGCACAGGTGTTGACTACTGGCTTGTGCTGCGATTTCATTGTTGGATTTACCCAGGAGAGGATAATAGACCCCGATATCCATCTTGACGAGGTTGGACTTGTCCGCTTCAGCGAACTTTTCGCGGCTTCCATAAAACCACCAACCCGTATTAAAGAATACTCTTTTGGGTTGCCAGGCCTGAAGTTCACCGATTTGATCAGCATATTTATTTTGGTCTCCTGCAAGATCGAAGGCTTCCACGCTGAGCATAGCCGAAGCCGTATGATGCCCATGGGTGCTCCCGGGAGTCCGATGATCGAAGCGGTTGATGATCACGTCCGGTTGAAATTTTCGAATCGCCCTTACGACATCTTTCAGAACCTCTTCTTTGTCCCAAATACTAAAGGTCTCATCTGGATGCTTGGAATAGCCGAAATCTTTGGCCCGTGTAAACCACTGATGTCCACCATCCTGGCGCCGGGCTCCAAGTAGCTCCTGTGTTCTCAAAACACCGAGAGCTTCTCTTAGTTCGGGACCTATAAGGTTTTGCCCTCCATCTCCGCGAGTAACGGAGAGGTAGGTGGTGCGGGCCTTGGTCTTATTGGACAGGTAAGCAATTAGCCGGGTGTTTTCGTCATCCGGGTGGGCTGCAATGTACATGGCGGTACCCAGAAAGTTCAACTTCTGCAGACGGTGGTAGAGCTCTGCACTGGTTCGTGAGGGTTTGGCCTGAGCGGCTATAAAAAGAGGCGTCAGGGCCAAAAAGAGTGCTATAATTCTTTTCATGGAGATTGATCTACAGCCAAATATACGGGGGACTAACCCCCTAGAAAGGTTGTTTTTAGAAAGCTTTAACAGCTAAAAATTCATTTCGAGTTCCTCCCTCGTAGCCACTTGTTTACCCAATAAACCTGCTCCTTTTTGAAGTAGGAGGTTGTTCGGGTAGGTCAACATTTCGCCATTGTCTTTGACGAGTATAACGTTGAAAGCCTTGATATCTAAAATGGTGGCCTCGTCGGGAAAGTCCTTGTCAAGAATCCGAATGCGGTCTCCGATTTTAAAGGGATAGTAGAAAAAGAGAATGATTCCTGCCGTGATATTACTGAGAATGGACCAGGTAGCGAATAAGGCCACTCCGATAACGGCAAAGGTGGAGGAGATCACCACCCCCAGCTTTTCTAAGGGAACTCCCCAGATCACAATAATAAAACTAAGATTGATCAAGCCCAGGAGCATGGCCACATAGCGAACCACCAATCGGGTGCGTATGATGCTTAGCTGGCTTTTTCGTCCGATCCGTTTTATACCTTTAACGATGATAAAGCGAATTAGGTAAAAAACCATTAGACAGATTAAGGTGCCTAATAATTCGGTTTGATAGGTTTGAAAAAAGTCTGCCAAATAGGCGGGTATGGATTGTTTGAGTCGATCCTGCATAATAGGTTTATTGTAGTCCTAGACTATCTCTTAAGGCCAAGTGAACATTGCCGTTTTGCGACCAATACGGAGAGTTGAGTTGTCCTATTTTCTTCGCGGTGCTGGTCATAATTTGTGCATTAGGACCGTAACCATCAACATAGCTTTCGGACCAGCCTTCGATTTCATGTGGAAAGGCCGTTCTGAAATGAATTTCCAGTTTTCTATTCAGCTCGGGATACTTCAACGCATAAGTGCTTATACTGTCTTTTTCTCTAAGTATTGCTTTTGCTTTGAACGCCTGAAATGGAAGGTGCTTTAGACGAATGTATTCCAAGGCGGGTAAAATTTCTACATCTCCTTGTGGTAGAGAGTTCGGATCCATGCGCAACTGCGTCCAAAGTTCGTTTTCGAGTACGCTTTTGGACAGCTTTAAGTGCTGATCCCCTTCGGATTCAAAGTAGCTGTTGGCTTGGAGTTCAAACGCTTCCCGGTTGTTCAGCTGAGCGTAAACCTGACCACACCATTCCTGAACCGAATTGGTGACCTTGATTGCGTGTTGATTATTCGC
This sequence comes from uncultured Flavobacteriaceae bacterium, assembly GCA_964558965.1. Classification (GTDB taxonomy): domain Bacteria; phylum Bacteroidota; class Bacteroidia; order Flavobacteriales; family Flavobacteriaceae; genus Aureicoccus. The sequence continues at coordinate 14,331 of CAZLGZ010000025.1, read as the reverse complement.
TACCGGATAAAAGGTGCTGCTCATGATGGAATAGGGGTAAAGGCCCGTCAAAAACTTACGAGTCGAATTCAGCTTGAGTACCGAAACGGATTGGTCTCCTGCGCGATCAGCTTTCACCTGCTTCACTGCATTAAAAGGCTCTGTAACAAAAACAAGTACCGCTTGCCCTTCGCGCAATTCACCGTAGCGAGCCTGACTCAGGGCGTAAGAACTGATTTCTGCTTTTCCTGAGTACCAGTAACTGCGGAATGCTGAACTCAATTTTTGGGGCGGGTCTTTTGGAAGCGGGGTTTCGACTTGGGTCGTCTCCTTTTCCGCTGTTTGAGTACAAGAAGTGAACAGCAATAAGATAAGGCTAACGCTAATAAGGAAGTAGGTGTAGAGAACAGAAAACTTCATACGTTTTACGGCTTTGTTTCAAATGTTAAAATTAGCCATTTCCGGTCGTCTTGGGGGTATCCTTAACAGGATCTTAGAATTCACCTTATTCTTTCCAGAAGTCCTATATTCGAAAAAATACTTTTTTTGGAAAGCACCTTAGATCAGGTTCACATCAACTTTGATGCGGCATCACTCCATACATTGAACATCGCATTAGCCTTGGTTATGTTTGGGATTGCGCTGGAGATCAAGTGGTCTGATTTTCGGCAGATTAGCCAAAAGCCGCAGTGGGTTTTGGTTGGAGTGCTCAGTCAATTTTTATTCTTACCGGCGATAACTTTTGTACTTGTTTGGGCGGTTAAACCCGTGCCAGGATTAGCCCTGGGAATGATGTTAGTCGCTGCCTGCCCCGGTGGAAATGTTTCGAATTTTATGACCCATTTAGCCAAGGGCAATAGTGCGTTGTCGGTAACGCTTACAGCCATTGCTACGATGTGCGCCGTCTTTATGACCCCTCTAAACCTTCGATTTTGGGCTGGGATGTATCCTCCGGCAGCAGAAATCCTTGAAAAAGTAGCCATCGATCCTTTTGAAATGGCACGCCTGGTGGCTTTGCTCCTCGCGGTCCCCTTGATCTTAGGAATGCTCTTTAATCACTGGTTTCCTGCTCTATCCAAGCGACTTTCTTCTTTCTTTAAGATAGGGTCACTCTTGTTTTTTGCGGTTTTAGTCGTCTTGGCTCTTGCTAAGAACTGGGGCATTTTTTTAGAGTACATACACTACGTCTTATTCTTGGTGTTACTGCACAATGCCTTGGCTTTTGGCAATGGATACGGCTTAGCTCGTTTATTTGGTTTAAAAAGAAAAGAAACCAAGACCATCACTCTGGAAACGGGCATTCAGAATTCCGGATTGGGACTGCTTCTCATCTTCCTATTCTTTGATGGGTTGGGAAGTATGGCACTTATCACGGCCTTTTGGGGTATTTGGCACCTGATCAGTGGAACAGGGTTGGCTCTTTTATGGAGCAGAACAAAAGAGGAAACAGGTTCATGAAGCGCTTTGGATTCCTCTATTTGGTCTTGAAGAGTTTTATTCGACTCGGGTTGTATTTCTATTTTAGGGAAAGAAAGATTTTCGGCTTAGACAAGATCCCTCAAGACCGGCCCGTCTTGCTTTTATCCAACCACCAGAACGCTTTATTGGATGTTCTCTTAATCACTTCACGTTATCCGAGGCCCATGCACTATTTGGCCCGCTCAGACGTCTTCAAAAGAAAATGGATTGGGGCTTTTCTACGCAATTTACAGATGCATCCTGCTTTTCGTTTAAGAGACGGTTATGAAAAGCTTTCAGGGAATTACAAAACCTTTGAAGAGGTCGCCGAAGTGCTGAGACAAAGGGAACATGTGTTGCTCTTTCCTGAAGCCAGCCACTGTCTTGACCGAAGAGTTCGTCCTCTGAATAAGGGTTTTACCCGACTACTGGTTTCCACCCTAAAAGAGCAGCCCGATTTGGACTTGGTTATTGTTCCTGTTGGGCAAAACTATACAGCTCCCCTTCAGGCGGGTGAATCTTCTCATATTCATATTGGGGAACCACTCGATCTTCAGGATTGGATAAAAAATAACAAAGCGGAGGAGGAAAACTTTCTTGAAAGTCGTCGATTCGCTCGGGCATTGACGCTCGAAGTGGAAGAGCGTATAAAAGACTTGACGACTCATTTGGCACCTTTCCAACACTATGAAGATCACTTGCAAACCCTAGAGCGTTTGGATTATGATTTTAGAATTCCGCTCCGTTGGGAGTCGGAAGAACCACCGGAAAGTGCGCTCAAAGGAGAGGTTGTTTCGCCAGCGGCTCGAAGTGCTTTTAGACTTCTCAATGCCCCCTTTATTTTGTTTTGGAAGAAGGTCCTGAAGCCTCGTGTACCCGAAACGGAATTTACGTCGACCTTTCGCTTCGCCTTCGCGCTGTTGGGTTATTCGTTTTCTTTTGCCGCCCTCTTTTTTATTGTAGGTGTGGGTATGGGGCAGTATCGGCTCTACTTTGGATTCACCTTACTTTTTCTATGCTTAAACAGGGTTTTGGTTCGAGCAGGAATTACACAAAAGAGGCGAGTTGTTGATAGAGCAACTGAACCGGAAGGCCAACCACATTAAAATAAGAGCCTTCAATCCCTTCGATACCGATTAGGCCTATCCATTCTTGAATACCATAAGCGCCAGCCTTATCAAAGGGTTGGCACTGTTCGATATAGTAGTTGATCTCTTCCTCCGAAAGCGGGGCAAATTTTACGCGAGTCGTTTGGCTTCCAACCCATTGCTTGTTTGAAGCGGTTAGGCAGAGACCACTAATCACCTCGTGCCATTCCCCAGAAAGTGCGCTTAGCATGGATCGGGCCTCTGCTACATCAGCAGCTTTAGCCAGCGATGCTCCCTTGTGCCAGACAACCGTATCTGAGGTAATTATAATTTGCCTTTCGGTAGGGGTGAATGGACTCGCTTTGAGCTTGGCCAAGTATTCCGCTATCTCGGCTCCCTGAAGTTCGGAAGGGTAATTTTCTTCAACAGAACGTGCATCCACCCTAAAATCAAAACCCAGATCGGTAAGCAGTTGTTTTCTTCTTGGGGAACCCGAAGCGAGAATCAATTCTTTTTGGGCCAAGGAGTCGAATAGGGAAGGCCTCATGCAGATGTGGTGTTTCCGGCTTCTTTGGGCCAATCTCCTCTGACTTTAAGTACTTGTTCAATAATATCCCGAACACAACCTTCTCCACCGTTTTTATGAGAAACATAGTCCGAAATGGCCTTGACTTCCGCTACGGCATTCTGGGGACATGTAGCTAGTCCAACCCTTTGCAAGGGAGGAATATCAGGGATGTCATCTCCCATGTAGACTGTTTCATGATCAGGGATTTCGTAAATGTCTAGGAATTCGTCTAAGGGTTCAGCTTTGTGGTGTGCTCCCATATAGATGTCGGTAACCCCTAGAGCCCTCAGGCGCTCCCGCACTCCTTCATTAGTACCCCCTGTAATGATGCAGACCCGGTACCCTTTTTGTAAAGCTATTTTTAAGGCGAAACCATCTTTTACATTCATTTTACGGAGAAGTTCGCCGCTTTCGGTAACCAATAAGCTCCCATCGGTGAAAACGCCATCGACATCAAATATGAAGGTCGTGATGTCTTTCAAGTATTCTTTGTAGTTCTTTTTCATCCTTTCTTGTAGTAGGCCGCTATAGACTGGCTAATGGCCTGGTATAATTTTTTCTCGTCTTCTGTTTTAAGTAAATCAAGGTGAGTGTCCAGTGTAGTTTGATCCGCTCTTCTCGCGGGGCCGGTTTGCGCTTGTTTTGCACCAATGGCTTTTGCTTTGGCCAGTGTTTCTTCTAAAAGAGGGTAGAGCAATCGAGCATCAATCCCGGCTTCCGTGGCAATATCCTCAGCCCGAGCGATCATGTGATTACTAAAATTATTGATAAACACGGCAGCGAGATGCAAGACTCTTCTTTGGCTGCTGTCCATCCGAAAAACCGTTTGCGAGAGACTGGATCCTAGGCGTTCAAGCAGGTGGTAGTCCTCTTCGTTTTCTGCCTCTATTCCTATGGGTAGATCTGAAAAGGAGGTTCGTTTTCCTTTGGTAAAACTCTGCAATGGGTAAAATACACCTCTTCGAATGGAGGCCGGTAATTCCTGAAGACCTACGCTTCCTGAGCAATGCGCCCACAAGCCTTTGGACAGGGCTTTGTGCCCCAAAGATTTTATCGCTTGATCGGTCACAGCTAAAAGATAGAGGTCTGCTTCCATCAAGTCTTCCCAAACTGTGGTGGTTGGACAGCTACAGGAAAGCATTTCCAGATTTTCTGTACTCCGACCCAAAACCTGAATTAACTGTATATCCGGGCTTTTCTCAAAGACCTCAATGAGGTTCCAAGCCAAGTTTCCGCTGCCAATGACAATTACTTTCACCACGCACAAAAATACACAAAAGCGCTGCGGAACTCCTAGATGAATCCGTGGCCTATAATTTCCGTTAAATATGTGACATAGGGTCTGGCCTTCAAACCAAAAGGCCTTAATTTTGCATTTTGAAATAGTACTTTCCATGCTTGATACACTCAAAAAAATCCTCTTCTCCACCAAGCTCACCGCTGTTCTTTTCTTAGTCTTCTCTCTGGCCATGGCTCTGGGAACCTTTATTGAAAGCTGGTACAGCACTGAAACGGCCCGTATCTATATCTACAATGCCACTTGGTTTGAGGTCATCATGGTCTTTTTTGTGATCAATTTTATTGGAAATATTGAGCGTTATCGTCTTTGGCGCTGGGAAAAGTGGCCTCTTTTGGCCCTGCACCTCTCTTGGATCCTAATCATTGTCGGCGCTGGAGTAACGCGTTACATCAGTTTTGAAGGCATGATGCCGATAAGAGAAGGGGAATCAGAAAAAGTATTTTACTCCGATAAGACTTATTTGTCCTTGATGGTCGATGGAGATATCAATGGCGAATTGCAGAGAAAGACTATTGAAGATGAGCTTTTGGCAACTCCCGAAGGAAAACGAGGAAGCCTACCTTGGAAATCGGATTTTAATGGTCAACGATTTGATATTCGTTACAAGGGATTTATTCGAGGAGTAAAAGAAGGGGTGGTTGAGGATCCCAATGGACAGACCTTGCTTAAGATCGTAGAGGCGGGCGACGGGCAGCGGCACGAGCATTACCTCGAATCCGGAAAGGTAAACTCCATTCACAACGTTCTTTTTGCGCTCAACAACTACACCAAAGGGGCCATTAATATCAACACTACCAATGGGGGATACACCATCGATTCACCTTTTGAAGGTTCCTTTATGAGGATGGCCGATCAATTTCAGGGGCAGGTGGCTGCGGATTCCATTCAGGAATTGCAATTGCGCTCTTTGTACCAGATGGCAGGAATGCAATTCGTATTTCCGGAACCACTTATCAAGGGTTCCTACGGGATCGTCAAATTGCCAGAGGAGGAGGTGACCAAGGAGTCGGCCGATGCTATTGTGCTAGAGTTTAGTACCGAAGGGCAAAGTGTGACCAAAGAAATTATGGGAGGAAAGGGCCGCAGAGAATTCTCAGATCCCTTTACCCTTGGAGGATTGACCTTTAGTGCGAGTTATGGTTCCAAAATACACGAACTGCCCTTTTCTATTCGACTGAATGACTTTATCGCCGAAAAGTACCCGGGAACCGAGCGATCCTATTCGTCCTTTATGAGTCGTATCACCGTAGAGGATGAGCGTTCTTTTGATTACGATATTTATATGAATCACATCTTGGATCATCAAGGGTACCGCTTTTTTCAATCGAGTTTTCAGCCAGATGAAAAGGGAACAGTGCTTTCGGTTAACCACGACGCTTGGGGAACCTGGATTAGCTATATCGGCTACTTCTTGTTGTATGCCGGCCTGTTGGGCTTGATGTTCTTTGGAAAAACACGCTTCAAGGAATTGGCGAATTCACTAGAAAAGCTCAAGAAAAAGAAAAAGGCCTTGATGGAGGCCAATCGTGCGAAAGAGGCGGCAATGGCCTTGATCCTGTTTTTCTCTATAGGTGGTCTACAAGCGCAACAAGCCGATGACCACGCCCACAATGCGGCCCCTACACAGGCTCAGGTAGACTCCATGATTGTGGCGAACACCGTGGATCCTGAGCATGCGGCTCTTTTTGGTTCTTTGGTTATTCAGGATGATGAAGGCCGAATGAAACCGATCAATACCTTCTCTTCTGAATTACTGCGTAAACTGAGTTTCAAAAACAGCTACCAGGACCTCAATCCAGATCAAGTCTTGCTTTCGATGATGCTGAACCCCGGATTGTGGTTCAATACCGAGTTCATTGCACTGGATAAAAAGGCTCAGAATGACAGTATTCGCAAGATTATTGGGGTCGAAAAAGGGCAGAAGTACGTCAAGGTGGTGGATTTCTTTGATAAGGAAGGAAACAACAAGCTGCAGCCTTATTTGCTGGATGCCTATGCGACGAATATTCCCAATAAATTCCAACAGGATTTCAAGGATGTCGATTTGCGACTTGGACTGCTCAATAGAGGATTGACCGGAGAAATTGTCAAGATTTTCCCTTTGTTAGATGATCCCAACAACAAATGGATCTCGGCCCTGGAGTTTAGATCGGGTAATTTCCAGGTCAGTGATAGCCTCTACGCGAATTTTATTCGCAACGGGATGCCCTATTATTTATCGGAGTTACAAAAAGCCATCCAAACGGGTGACTATACCGAAGCCAATAAGATGGTGGAGGCTTTTAAGAAGAATCAAAGAAATCACGGATCTGAGGTTCTTCCATCAGAAAGAAAAATTAATACAGAAATCCGCTACAACAAGCTGGATATCTTCAATAAGCTCTATCGTTATTACGCCTTATTTGGTCTTTTGCTATTCTTTGTCTTAGTAGCTCAAATCTTTAAAGATCGCAAAGTCTGGCGAATTATCGTAAGAACCTTCCAGGTATTAATCATCTTGTCTTTTGTCTACCACACTTTTGGCTTGGTGATGCGCTGGTATATTTCAGGACACGCGCCCTGGAGCGATGCCTATGAGAGTATTCTCTATGTAGCTTGGGCGACTATGGGAATGGGCTTGGCCTTGGGTAGAAAAAGTAATTTGACCTTAGCGGCCAGTACCTTCGTGGCTAGTATTCTTTTGTGGATTGCGCACCAAAGTTGGGTAGATCCTTCTATTGCTAACCTTCAACCGGTATTGGATAGCTACTGGCTGATGATTCACGTAGCGGTAATTGTGGGGAGTTATGGACCGCTCACCGTGGGTATGATTTTAGGTATTGTGGCCTTGATCCTTATACTGCTGACCAATGAAGAGAACAAGGAACGTATGAAGATCAGTTTAAAAGAAATTACCATTATCAACGAACTGACCTTGACCATCGGTTTGGTGATGCTAACCATCGGAAACTTCCTCGGAGGACAGTGGGCCAATGAAAGCTGGGGCCGCTACTGGGGTTGGGATCCAAAAGAAACCTGGGCGCTGATTTCTATTCTGATCTATGCCTTTGTCTTACACATGCGTTTAGTTCCTGCCATGAGAGGTCAGTGGCTCTTCAACTTTGCCAGTGTGGTCGCCTTTGCCAGTATCATGATGACTTATTTTGGAGTGAATTTTTACTTGGTAGGCCTTCACAGCTACGCCAGTGGCGATCAGGTAATCACCCCGGCATTTGTCTGGTACACAGTCCTTGGAGTTCTCATTTTGGGAGGTTTTAGTTTGCGTAAATACCGCATTTGGTACCGCTAAAAATTTTGCGGTTCCTAATTTTTTTGCATTTTTGGGCCATTATGAAGTCCTAAGTAGCCCTTTTTCCGGAAACTATTTGCACCCTCCTGGTGCACCAAAGCCCTGTTCTTTAGTTAGAATCAGGGTACTTACAACCTTCCAAATTACTTCATAATGACTCAAGACAATACAAATAAACAATCTCTTTTTAGCACCTTCATGCAAGCGATTAAAGGCGGGCACGAAGATTTTACCACAGGCTCCATCCGCAAAGCTATTTTCTTATTGGCGGTACCCATGATTCTGGAAATGCTCATGGAATCCATTTTTGCATTAGTGGATATCATCTATGTTTCTCAGGTAAGTGAAAATGCAGTCGCCACCGTAGGACTAACGGAATCTGTTATTACACTGCTCTATGCTGTTGCAATTGGGCTGAGTATGGCTGCAACGGCTTTGGTGGCCAGAAGGGTGGGCGAGAAGCAGATTGACAAGGCCCGATCCGCAGCGGTACAGGCCTTGATACTGGGTGTGCTGGTGGCCACAATAGTTGGCTTTATAGGAATTTTTTACGCCAAGGACATTCTGCATTTTATGGGTGGAAGCCCAGAACTGATTGAGGAGGGGTATGGCTATACCCAGTGGCTTTTGGGTGGCAACATGACCATTATGTTGTTGTTCCTGATCAATGCTGTATTTCGTGGGGCTGGAGATGCCTCCTTGGCCATGTGGGCTTTAGTACTCTCCAATGGATTAAACCTCATTCTGGATCCGATTTTTATTTTTGGCTGGGGACCTGTACCGGAGTACGGTGTAATGGGTGCGGGTATCGCGACTAATATTGGACGAGGAACCGCAGTCGTTTTTCAGCTGATTATTCTCTTTAATGGACGAAGTCGTATTCAGTTGTTCCTGAGTGACATTAAAGTCCAGGCTGACCAAATGTGGAACCTGATCAAGGTTTCTGCTGGAGGGATATCGCAGTTTTTAATCGGGACTTCCAGTTGGGTCATTCTGATGTATATGATGGCCAAATTTGGAACCGATGTATTGGCGGGTTATACCATTGCCATTCGGGTAATGATGTTTACTCTTATGCCTTCTTGGGGCATGAGCAATGCTGCAGCTACACTTGTTGGCCAAAATCTCGGAGCCGGAAAGCCTGATCGGGCCGAAAAATCGGTATGGACAACCGGCCGCTACAACGCCTATTTTATGGGTGCGGTATCTGTTTTTTATCTGCTC
>CAZLGZ010000025.1:0-5415 GCA_964558965.1 uncultured Flavobacteriaceae bacterium | reverse complement strand
CGCCAAAACGATCATCGGCCTTTTGGTTGACAACCCGGTGGTGATAGAAAATGGTGCTCTTTGCTTGCAGGTGATTGCTGCGGGCTATCTGTTTTACGCTTATGGAATGGTGTTGACCCAGGCCTTTAATGGTTCGGGCGATACCCAAACGCCGACCCGAATCAATTTGGTGTCTTTCTGGTGTTATCAACTGCCAGTGGCCTACTTGCTCGCATTTGCATTGGATCTGGGGCCACTGGGTGTCTTTATAGCGATTACGACTTCCGAGGTTCTATTGGCCATCATTTCCTGGGTTCTTTTCAAAAAGGGGAAGTGGAAGACGTTTCAGGTCTAAGTCCTTACCTTTGAATCTATGAATAAGAACAGTGCAGAACAACAGAAATTGGGTCTGAATACGACCTGTACCCATGTTGGTGAAATTGCAGATGAACAGTTCAAGGGCGCGGTCTCTCCGCTTTATATGAGCAGTTCATATGCGTATGAAGATGTCGATGTAAAACGCTATCCGCGTTATTTCAATACCCCCAATCAGGAAGCTTTATCGATCAAATTAGCGGCTCTAGAAAAGGCAGAGGCAGCTCTAGTGTTTGGCAGCGGTATGGCGGCTATTGCTACCTGTATGATGGGCTTATTACAGGCAGGAGACCATGTGGTATTTCAGCAATCTCTTTATGGGGGGACCTATCATTTCGCCAACTCACAGCTGAGGCGTTATGGAATGGATTTCAACTTTACGACAGGGACGAACTTATCAGAGTTCAAAGCTGCCGTCAAGCCCAATACAAAAGTTATTTACCTGGAAACCCCCTCAAACCCGCTCTTAGCGATTACTCCCTTAAGGGAAATCGCAGAATGGGCCAAAGCTGAGGGCTATATCACGGTGATTGATAACACCTTTGCCAGTCCGGTCAATCAAAATCCCATTGAACTGGGCATTGACTTGGTTATCCACAGTGCCACCAAATACCTCGGCGGTCATTCGGATCTCTGCGCCGGCGCCGTAATGAGCAGCGAGGAATTAATAAAAAAGGTTTGGGAAGCCGGGATCTGTTATGGAGGCAGTCTGAGTGATTATACCGTTTGGATGTTGGAGAGAAGTATAAAAACCTTGGGCATACGGGTCGAGCGGCAAAACCGCAACGCGATGGCCCTGGCCGAATGGTTAGCTCAACAGCCCGAAGTGAAACAAGTGTACTACCCAGGGTTAACAACACATCCTGGACACGAACTCGCCAAAAGTCAAATGAGTGGTTTCGGAGGGATGATGTCCTTTGACTTACAAGATCACCTGAGCGCTGAAACGGTATTAGCAGCCACCCAAATTATTAAGGCATCCATGAGTCTTGCTGGAGTGGAGAGTACGGCCTTGTTGCCTTCTAAAACCTCTCACTCTTTGATGGATAAAGAAGACCGATTAAAACAAGGGATTTCGGATCAGTTGATCCGTTTTTCTGTCGGTATTGAAGAGCCCGAAGATTTACAACGCGATTGGAAGCAGGCATTCGCTAAGGCACAATAAGAAAAGTCATGAAGAAACTGGATCTTCTCGTATTTGGGGCTCACCCCGATGATGCAGAACTCGGAGCGGGTGGTACGATTGCTAAAGAAACCAAAGCAGGGAAGAAGGTGGGGGTCATCGATTTAACCCGCGGTGAACTCGGAACAAGAGGAACCCCTGAGCTCCGAGACCAAGAGGCGCAAAGAGCAGGAGAACTTTTAGGGCTAGAAGTCCGTGAAAACCTGGGCATGGCAGATGGTTTTTTTGAAGTAAACCGCGAGAATCAACTCTTACTTATTCAAAAAATACGTCAATACCAACCCGATATCGTCTTGTGTAATGCGGTGGATGATCGTCATATTGACCATGGTAAAGGTAGCCGCCTGCAAAGTGAAGCTTGTTTTTTAAGTGGATTGCGCAAAATTGAAACCTTGGACCCGGAAACTGGAGAATTGCAGGATCCCTGGCGTCCACAATGGGTGTATCACTACATTCAATGGAAGAATTTGGAACCGGATTTTGCTGTGGACATCTCTGGTTTTATGGAAGCCAAGATGGAAGCGATCAAGGCCTATTCTTCCCAGTTTTTTGATCCAGACAGCAAGGAGCCGGAGACGCCGATTAGCAGCCGAAATTTCTTTGAAAGTGTGCGGTATAGAGCACAAGACCTGGGCCGTCTTGTCGGTGTGGAATATGCAGAAGGTTTTACGACAGAACGCCTGCCTGCGGTTGATCGCTTGGGGAACTTGCGTTAGAAGGTTCTTCAGATATTTCTGCGGTCTCTTTTCGGAACTTTCGAACCTCTTTTTTGAGAAGGGTAAAGTAGAAGCGACTTCCTTTTTTCAACTCGCTTTCGACCCACAGGTCGCCGTTGTTTCTCTGCACCAATTCTCGGCAGAGTGCCAGACCAAGACCTGTTCCTTTTTCATTGTTTGTACCGTAGGTCGTTCGGTTGGTTTCCTTCATGAAGAGGGTGCTCAATGTCTCCTCATCCATTCCAATTCCTGTATCCTTTACGCACAGTTGCCAGTAGCCTTTGCGGTCCTCTGCATGAAAACTAATAAGGCCGTGGTTAGGAGTAAACTTTAGGGCGTTGCTCAAGAGGTTACGGACAATCAGATCTACATGGTGAGTATCGGCCCAGACTTTGGTATCGTCTGTTACCTCATTGATTACCTTGATGTTTTTCTTTTCTGCTGCATCGGCGAGCAGTCGAATTTGGTCCTCAATTTTACGAGCAACGGTAACTGTAGAGGATTTGGTAATCGTGCTGTCCATCTGCGCTTGACCCCAACTGAGAAGGTTGTTCAGCGTAAAAGAGATGTGATCGACATCTCCCTTTAGCTTTGGAATAAAGGCGATAAATTCTTGCTTGGCGATTTCTCCAGAATCCAACAGATTCAGCATACCCTGCAGTGCACCAATGGGGCTGCGAAGATCATGACCAATAATCGAAAACAAGCGATCCCGAGCACGACTGATTTCGCGTAGTTCATTCTCTCTGTTTCTCAGGTTCTGTGTTTTAACCTTCAGTTCTTCAAAAAGGCTCTTCAACTTTTTGTGGTTTTTAAGCATGAAATAGACTGAAACCAAGAGCACAATTACCACTACAAAGACCGCAAGTGCCAGCCTTGCTTTTTGTTCATTTTCCCGCTCTGTGAATAGTTTGTCTTTAGATGCATTCACCCGAAAAGCTGTTTCGGTCTGATACAGCTCCTGCATATTTTTAAGTTGAATCTTCGAAAGACTATCTGAAAGCAGTTTGTTCCATTCCAAATGTTCAAAGGCGAGATCATATTCCCCTCTGGCTTGGTGAATTTTGTAGAGGGTTTCGGTGGTGGTCTTTTGCCCATCAAAATCATTGATTTGCTGCGCAATCCCCAAGGCTTTTTGCCCGTATTGTAGAGCTTGATCAAAACCTTTCAACCCATAATAGGTTTTGGCCAGGCCTTGGTAGAGTTCAATTTCGGAACGGGGATCGTCCAGATCAACATGGAGTTGACGGCATTTGTCGTACCAGTGTAAGGACCAGTGGTAATTTCCTTTTTCTTCATAGACTTCCCCTTTTACGCTATAAGCGTAAGCCAGCCAATCAGTTATGCCTTCTTCCTTGAAAATGGCGATACTTTTATCGATGGTCTCCAAGGCTCTTTCGCTCTGTCCGGTTTTTGAATAGACCGAGGCGAGGTTACTCCAGGTTTCTGCCTGAAAGACAGGATTTCCAATCACAGTGTTGATGGAATCAATGATCTTATATTGGGCTAAAGCAATAGGGTAGTCTTCCTGTTCGATGTAGAGTTGCGCCACTGCTTCGTGCAGAATAGACAACATATCATTATTGTCCTCTTCTTCGGCTAGGTCAATTGCTTCTAAGAAAGTCTTTAAGGAGCGATCCAACTGTCCTTGATAGGCGTATTCGTGCCCTAGGTTACTCATGATGGAAAGTTGAGTGTCCTTTTCTTTAATTTTTTTAGAGATCGCAAGGGACCTGTTGAAGTACTTAATCGCAAGGCCTTGTTTTCCTAAATCGGAGTAATAATTTGCCAGGGCCATGGTCGCTTCCATTTCGCCTTTTTCGTATCCAATTTGTTTGGAATATTTTAAGGCTTCTCTGCCGAAGTAGCCGAGACTATCCCTTTTTTTGTATCGAAAAGTTTCGGCGAGATAATTCAACAAATTAATGTAGGAGCTGTCGATCTCCATGGTCTTTTTCTCAAGTCGATAAGACTCACGTTTATAGACGGACCAAAGACTATCTCTCTCCTGATCTTGAGCTCCCAGAGAGTAGGGTAACGCAATTCCAATGAAGAAAAGGATTATGTGTCCAAAAAAGATCGATTTGTTGTTGAAAATGGCCATACTATTCTGAAGGTACCAAAATAGAAAGGCCATCAGGGGCTACCCAATCTTTGTTGTGAAGGGTGATATCCCGGGGGTAAAGCCCCGTTTTCTGTGTATTTAATCGAAGAAAACCTTCCTTTTGTCGGACTTTATAGCACTCTTTAAGTCGATAGAGGGCATTTGATGACAACGGTAACTCCCTCTTTTTTTGCACCTTTGAAATACAACTTGCTCTGATTGTATTCGGCCAAGAAATGAGATACGGAAAGTCCAATTCCAGCTCCCAATGTGCCCTCATTGCTCGGGGTACGAAAGAGAGAAGTTAAATCGACGGCTCGGTGGAATTCTTCTTCTGTGAACGAATTGTTTTGATTGGTAAAATGTAATTCATAGTACCCTTCTTTTTGATGACCTACTATCTTAACTTTTCCTTTTTCCGGAATAAAGCGCACCGCGTTGCACAGCAGGTTTTGAAGTAACTGATCCAACTGAAGAGGATCAAATTCAATGTGAATAGTAGGATCGATATCTACCTGAACATTCAGTTCCTTTTGCTCGCCAAAAAACATGAGCTTCTCTTCCACTTTGTTATATGCCTCCAAAATATTCAGACGAGAGGTGTTGGGGGTACATCGTTTCTTTTGTGCTTGAGTCCAGTAGTGGAAGTTGGTTAATACGTAGGTACTGTGGTCTAGATTTATCTTGAGGTTGGGAACGATATCTTGCAAAGCTTCCGGACCTTTTGACTCCGATAGCTCAGCCACTTCGTTTAAGGTATTCATTGGTACCGCTAAGTCCTGGCTGATAAATTTGAAAACCTGATCCTTTAGGGTGTTCAATTCCTCCAATTGATCTTTGGTTACTTCCGCTCTTTTCATTCTGGAACGAGTAAAGAACAACACAACCAAAACAACAACAATTGCAATGATGGCTAGTCCGTTTTTCAATTGACGCTGATAGTTTTGTTCTGCTTCTTGTTCGTTTTGAATTTCGGTTTCGCGTTCAGATTCTTTTAGGGTTAGGTTGGCCTCGATTAGTCTCTGTTGTGCTTCTTCATTGCCTTCTTCACTTAATTC
>CAZLGZ010000024.1:0-21898 GCA_964558965.1 uncultured Flavobacteriaceae bacterium | reverse complement strand
ATTCTACGGCTTGGGGGTGCAGTAAATTGCCAATATTGGAGCCGAGAAAAAGAACAACCTTCGCTCGGTCACTTTGGTGTTTGATTTCGCGCAGGGTGTTGAAGTAGGTGCCCTGGATCGGGTCCATGTGTACTTCTGGTATTTCGGCTAACACGGCTTTTTGTAGAACCTGCAGTACATGAGCCGAGATGTCAATCGGACGGTAAGTAAAAGGCAGTCCTTGTTCAACGAATTCGCGCAGGAGTATTTTGGTTTTCTTTCCGTCTCCTGCTCCGAGTTCATAAAGTTCAAAGGCTTCTCCTAAGGATTTAAAATGCTCAGCGATGGCTGTTTTGTGCTCTTCCAAAATACCCAACTCTGTATCGGTAAGGTAGTAGGAGGGCATGGCCATGATTTTTTGAAAAAGTTTATCTCCTTTTTCGTCATAAATGTAACGGGAGTACAAGCGTTTAGGGTAACGGGTTAGTCCCTCGTAAACGTCCTTTTCGAATTCACTCTCAAAGGAGCGGTTAGGTTTGGATTGCATAAAATGAGTTGCTTATTGGGCTAGGCGCAGGCCCGTAAATTGCCAGCGCAGGTGAGGATGAAAAAAGTTTCGGTAGCTTGGTCGGCTGTGTTTAGTGGGGGTTGCAATGGAGGCTCCTCTTAGTACTTGTTGGCTGACCATGAATTTGCCATTGTATTCGCCAAGGGCGCCAGGAGCCTTACTAAAGCCGGGATAGGGTGTGTAAGCACTTCCGGTCCATTCCCAACGTTCTCCCCAGCCCAGGTGTTGTTGCGCGGCTTCCCATTCGAATTCGGTAGGGAGTCGGAAGCCCCTGAATTCGGCATAGGCGAAAGCCTCAAAATAAGAGATGTGAGTAACCGGTGCATTCAAATCGATATCGGTAAGGCCACTTAGTTGATAGTGCATCCATTCGCCTTCTACCTGATGCCAGTAAAGAGGAGCCTGGATTTTGTTTTGTTGGACCCAGTCCCAACCTTCTGCATGCCAGTATTCAAAATTGGAGTAGCCGCCTGCTTCGATAAATTCCAGAAATTCTCTGTTGGTCACCAGGCGATTGGCAATCACATATTCCCCGAGGTAGACATCGTGCCGACCCAGTTCATTGTCATAACAGAAATCTTCTCCTTGGTGACCGATGGAGTACATGCCTGAATCCATGGGGATCCATTCCAGAGGGCCCTTATCCTGGTCAGAAGACTCCTTGAAATTTTTCTTGTAAGGGGGGAGGAGTGGGTTGTTGCCCAAGATGTATTTGATATCAGACAGCAAGAGTTCCTGGTGTTGTTTCTCGTGATGGATGCCGATTTCTAAAAGCTCTTGTACCGGCGCATTCGGATGCGATTTTAGGAACTTGACCATGGCCTTAGTCACGTAACGTCTGTAGGCATAGACTTCCTTGACCGATGGTCTTGAAAGGTTGCCTCGATCGGCCCGAACAACGCGTTTACCGACCGCTTCGTAATAGCTGTTGAAGACAAAGGCGAAATCCTCGTGGTACAGGGTATAACCGGGGGCATGGGGCTTAAGGATGAATTCCTCAAAAAACCAAGTCGTGTGACCCAAGTGCCACTTAGGCGGGCTGACGTCAACGACGGGCTGCACCACATAGTCCTCTGTTTCTAATGGTGAACAGAGGGCTTCGCTGTGCTCCCGGGTTTCGATGAATAGATCGAGAAGAGTATCGGTCAGAACCATGCGTGTCGTTTCCCTTAAAAATACGGAAAAAGAGCAGGTCCTTAAAGTCCTTTTGTCGAGTTTAAATGGCGACTGGCGCTTTGATCAGGGGGTGGGGATCATAATTGACCAATTCAATGTCCTGGTAATCAAAATCAAAAATGGATTTGACGGCCGGATTCAGTCGCAATTGGGGAAGAGGTCTCTCTTCTCGTTGCAGTTGCAGCTCCACTTGCTCGCGGTGGTTTTGGTAAATATGAACATCGCCAAAGGTGTGTACATAATCCCCCACTTCTAAACCACATACCTGCGCCATCATCTGGGTGAGCAAGGCGTAGGAAGCGATATTGAAAGGTACCCCTAAGAAGACGTCTGCACTGCGCTGGTACAATTGGCAGGAAAGCTTACCGTCGGCTACGTAAAATTGAAAAAAGGCGTGGCAGGGTGGCAGGGCCGCTTTGCCTTGTGAAACGTTTGCTGCAAAACTCTGAGAGGTATCAGGCATAACACTGGGATTCCAAGCCGAAACAATAATGCGTCGGCTATCCGGGTTGTTTTTGATCAATTCAATCGCCTGAGCAATTTGATCGATACCTTCGCTGTTCCAGTTGCGCCATTGATGACCGTACACAGGACCCAAATCGCCATTTTCATCGGCCCATTCGTTCCAGATTCGCACGCCGTTATCTTGCAGGTACCCAATATTGGTTTCTCCTTTCAAGAACCACAGCAGTTCGTAAACCACCGACTTAAAGTGGATTTTCTTCGTGGTGACCAAGGGGAAACCTTTTTGGAGGTCGAAACGCATTTGGTAGCCAAAAACACTTTGGGTACCCGTCCCGGTGCGGTCGGTTTTCTGGTTTCCGCTCTCTAAAATGTGTTTCAGTAAATCGTGGTATTCCTGCATGCGATACTCTCTTTTAAGCAACTTCTAAGATAGCAGAAGAGCCGGGAGGAGATGCCTTTTTTTGGCAGGGGTTTTCAAGGATTTATTAACCACTTTATTTCTTCTTCACCCGTACTTCAGCGTCGGCATCTAAGGATTCCAATTCAGCCAGGTTATTGTAGTTTACGGCAAGCTGCAGATAGCCATCTACCGGTAGACTGACGAACTCTCCGCCGGCCACATCTCCATAAGCGCTCTGAAAAGGAAATTCCAGGGATTTCTCTCCGATGGTCACCTCTAAGAGGTCTCCTTTTCGAATTCCCAGGGTTCTTTTTAGTTCGGAAATGGACAGATTGGTGATGGCGTTCCCGAAATGGTCAATTTCTACAACGGCACCTTGGGCCTGGTTCCGATTGTATTCCGGTTTAAGGAAGAAAGGAGTGATGGAAATATCGGTTCCTATCTTTTGTTTGTAGGTCCGTCCGAGATCGCGACCCAAGTCATCCAAGGTGATGGTACTGTTGGCGAGGTTTCCTGCAGTTTGTGCTAGGACCAGATCGGCCAGGACGATGTCGTTCTTCATATCGTCATCCCGGGTGCTGTACCAATCAATCGCATAGAATTGTTCGTAGCCGAACTTTTCTACAATCATATCAAAGTTTCCGTTGTCGTGCCCAATAAAATAGAGGGTCTTCCCTTTTTTAGTAGGCTCCTCTTCCGGTTCATCTTCTAAAAAGGCGAGCAGGGACTTTTTCTCGGTGATGGCGGAATTCGCGTCTTCATCGACAACCGCTTCCAAAATAACCAAGCGGTCCATGGTTCCGCCGGGGTTGGAAAGGCTTAAAAAGATCGTGCCATCCGGAAAGTGCTTTGCAGATTCGTAGATGGACCAAGCATTGAAAGGAATACTGAAGCTGTTGTATAAGCTAGGGAGACTTTGCACATGAATACGGCTCTTGGGGCTGCTGTTGTAAATGGCGCCAATGACAGATTCGTTGTCGGCGGTATCAGAGTTTAAGACAATCAATGGAGAATTGAGTTTGAACTCCAGTTCTTTCGCGTCTTCCAGGCTTTCGCTTAGGGCCTTGATTTCGCTATCGGCACTGGTCTTGATAACATTAGTTACCACCTGAGGGAGCAGGTAGAAAAATCCAAAAGCACTGAAAATGGCAATCAGTGTTCCGACGATGGCCACCAGGTTTTTTACGGTGTTCTCCCGGATGCGGTGAATTTCTTTAAGCAGTTCAAATTTGTCTTCGGCATCTCGTGTTTCGAGCTGAGAAACCTTTTGTTCCAGCTTGTCGAGGGAGTTTTTAATTTCTGTACTCATGGCCCTACAGTTTTGGTTAGATGAATCGATGGAAGATAGTAAAACCTTCGGGGGCAAAGATTAAACCAATGTAAAATAGGTGTGAAAACCTGTGTGAGGGGTTATCCAAGAATCATGCCGGCAAAGGTGGCCGACAGGAGGGAGGCCAGTGTACCTCCTAAAACAGCCTTCAGACCGAATTCGGAGAGGAGCTTGCGTTGATTGGGCGCCAGGGAACCAATTCCTCCGATTTGAATTCCAATCGAAGCGAAATTCGCAAAACCACAAAGCATATAAGTCGCCATCAAAATGGACTTCTGATAGGCCAAATGAGGCGTTTGTGCAGCGTCTTTTAAAGGAACGAGCTCTGTATAGGCGATAAATTCAGAAGCCACCAATTTAAGCCCTAACAGTTGCCCCATCAGCCCAAGATCTTCTTGCGCCACTCCGATGAGCCACATCAAGGGCATAAAAACAAAGCCTAAGATGGCTTCAAGGGACAGGCCATCAAAGGAGCTGTTGGCTGCAATGGCTTCATCGATGCCTCCAAATCCGCCGATAAAACCGAGGATTCCATTGATCATTGCGATAAAGGCGATAAACACCAGAAGCATTCCGCCTACATTGATAGCGAGTTTGAGCCCGTCTGAAGTTCCTTTAGAAATGGCATCAAGCACATTGCTTCCAATCTCCTGCTTGCTCATTTGCAAGGTGGAATCCACTTTTTCGGACTGGGGTTCCAGGATTTTAGCGATCAAAATGGCTCCTGGAGCCGCCATAACAGAGGCGGCGATCAGGTGGCGTGCGAATTCCAGCCGCATCGCCTTATCCGTTCCTCCCAAAAAATCGATATAAGATGCCAAAACCCCACCGGCAACGGTCGCCATTCCTCCAACCATGACCAGAAAGATTTCGGAACGGGTCATTTTGGCTAAATAGCCTTTGATGAGTAGAGGGGCTTCGGTTTGACCCAAAAAGATGTTTCCGGCGACAGAAAGGCTCTCGGCCCCCGATATTTTCAGGCTCTTGGTCAGAAACCAAGCCAGGCCTTTTACTATTTTTTGAATGATTCCAAAATAATAGAGAACCGAGGTCAGGGCAGAGAAGAAGACGATGGTGGGTAGGATTTGAAAGGCAAATACATACCCAATATGTGGGTCTTCCTGATTCATCAAGCCACCAAAAACAAAGAGACTCCCTTCTCGGGTGTACTCTAGCACATTGTTGAAGAATTGCCCCATCAGGTTAAAAAACCACTGCACAGCTGGCACCTTCAAAATCCCCAAGGCCAACAAAAATTGAAGGACCAAAGCAATGGCCGTGGTTTTCCAATTGATGGCTTTTTTATTAGAACTGAAGACAAAGGCAATGGCCAGGACCACAAAAAGACCCAAGAGTCCTCTCAAGAGGCTCTCCATTGAAAAATCCTGATTAGGTACTATGGTCAAAAAAGTGCTTGCAAATGCGTTCACGGATGGCCTGGGATCAAGTGGTGTTTATTGTCTTTTGGAGATCTCGTCTCGAAGCTGGGCAGCCTTCTCGTAATCTTCGTTGGCTACGGCCTTCTCGAGCTCTCTTCTCAACTCATCCAGACTCAGTTCTTTGTACGGTTGGGCGTTGCCGGCATCCATTTCCACAGTTTCGCCTTCCTGCAGGATCTCGTCGACCAGGATGCTTTCGTCCCCGTCTTCGTCCTTCTCTTTGGAAGAGAATTTCAAGAAAATCCCCGCCTTGTCCAAGATGGCCTTATAAGTGAAGATAGGAGCATCAAAACGCAGAGCCAATGCAATGGCATCGCTGGTTCTGGCATCGATGATTTCTTCCACCTTATCCCGCTCACAAATGATACTGGAATAAAAGACCCCGTCAACCAATTTGTGAATAATCACCTGTTTGATGACGATTTCGAAGCGATCCGAAAAATTCTTGAATAGATCGTGTGTTAAAGGTCTAGGAGGTTTAATGTCTTTCTCCAGGGCAATCGCAATGGACTGAGCCTCGAACGCTCCAATGACAATGGGGAGCTTTCGCTCGCCATCTACTTCGTTCAAAATCAAGGCGTAAGCACCGTTTTGGGTCTGACTGTATGAAATACCCTTGATTTTAAGTCGTACTAAACTCATATGATCGCTTCCTAAGTGAGGGCCTTGAAGGCCGGAGATCGCAGTCTTTAGTGGCTGATTTCTCCTGCTTTTAAGGAAGACAAATTAACAAAAATTAAGCGTTTTGCGCTTTAAATTCTTTCAATTTTTCGATCAACTGAGGAACAACTTCGAAGGCATCTCCAACCACTCCATAATCTGCTGCCTTAAAGAAGGGAGCTTCCGGGTCGGTGTTAATAACCACTTTAACCTTGGAGGCACTTACTCCGGCAAGGTGTTGGATTGCACCAGAAATCCCAATGGCGAAGTACAAATTCGTCGCAACCGGTTTACCGGTTTGTCCTACGTGTTCTCCGTGTGGTCTCCAACCTAAATCGGAAACAGGCTTGGAACATGCGGTTGCGGCACCAAGAACATCGGCCATTTCTTCAATCATGCCCCAATTCTCAGGTCCTTTTAATCCGCGTCCGGCAGAGACAACGATATCGGCATCAGCGATGGTCGCTTTCCCGACGACTTTATCTACCTCTACAGACTTGGTTTTGAAGTCCCCATCACCGAGGTTAACATTAAAGTCGGTTACCTCACAGGCCGTTTCTTTTTCTTGAAGGCCAAAAGAATTGGAAGCCACCCCGATTACTTTGACATCTGCAGACATTTCGGTAATAGCAAATCCTTTGTTGGAGAAGGCTGTTCTTTTTACCTGAAAAGGAGCCGTGCTCAAGGGTTGTTCGACGACATTCGGTACATAGCTCGCGTTGGCCTGGGCGGCGAATAGGGGAGCCATATACTTGGAATCTGCACTGGATCCGATGAGCGCAACGGTAGCGCCTTCGCTTTGAAGAGCCTGGGTCAAGGCAGAGGCATAGGCCTGTGCGTTGAAGGTGCTCAATTCGGATTGAGTGACGTTTAATACTTTATTTACCCCGTATTTACCCAGTTCACTGGCGTTTTCGGCGCCGATGGTCATTGCGACTACTTGGGATCCAAGGGTGTTGGCCAGAGCTCCTGCATAGGATGCCAGCTCCAGCGCATTCTTTTTCAATTTTCCGTTTTCAGTTTCTGCGTATACTAGAATGGACATATCTGCTCGGGCTTAAATTACTTTTGCTTCGTTGTGTAGTAGGTCGATTAATTGATCCAAATTGTTGGCATCAACCAATTTTACAGCGCCTTTAGGAGCTGGTTTTTCGAACTTTTGGTCTTGAGTTCTCTGCGGAGCTTCTACAGGTTCAACCAGGTGAAGGGCTTTTTTACGAGCCATCATAATGCCACGCATATTGGGGATTCTTAGGTCACTTTCTTCAACCAAGCCTTTTTGTCCTCCAATAACCAAAGGCAGGGAAGTGGAAAGGGTTTCTTTTCCGCCGTCGATTTCACGTTCGGCAGTGGCATTGTTTCCGTCAATTTCAAGACTGATGCAAGTATTGACGAAGTTCATTCCCAGAAGATGCGCCAGCATCCCAGGAACCATTCCACCGTTGTAATCAATCGATTCTCTTCCGGCGATGACCAGACTGTATTCTCCTTTTTGTACAACTTCGGCCAATTGACGAGCGACAAAGAATCCGTCAGAAGGATGCGCATTCACGCGAATCGCTTCATCAGCACCAATAGCCAAGGCCTTGCGTAGCGTTGGTTCAGCATCTGCTTCGCCCACACTAACGACGTGTACAGTGGCTCCTTGCTTCTCTTTAAACCACATGGCTCGGGTCAATCCGAACTCATCATTTGGGTTGATGACGTACTGTACTCCGTTCTTATCGAACTGAGTATCACCGTCCGTAAAATTTATCTTGGAAGTTGTATCCGGCACATTGCTAATGCACACAAGAATTTTCATAGGGTAAAAGGATTGATTAAAGCTTCACAAAGATAAAGCTATTCTTCTGAATTTATTATGCATGCATAGTATTTTTTTCACAAAAAAATGATAATTGTGCTCCTTCGGTTTGCTGCATATTGTTGTATTTTAGCGCTTGTTTTTAGCAGAAGCATTCAAAATTTGATCAGAGATTAATGAGAACAATTCAGTTTAGAGAGGCTATCGCAGAGGCCATGTCTGAAGAAATGCGAAGAGATGAGACCATTTACCTCATGGGTGAGGAAGTGGCAGAATACAATGGAGCCTACAAAGCTTCAAAAGGTATGCTGGATGAATTTGGACCGGACCGCGTTTTGGATACGCCTATTTCGGAGCTCGGTTTTGCGGGTATCGGAGTAGGATCTGCCATGTTGGGGAACCGTCCGATCATTGAGTTCATGACCTTCAACTTTTCTTTGGTAGGGATTGACCAGATCATCAACAACGCTGCCAAAATGCGCCAGATGTCCGGGGGGCAATTCAATATTCCTATGGTTTTTCGCGGACCAACCGCTTCAGCAGGTCAGCTTGCTGCAACGCACTCCCAGGCTTTTGAAAGCTGGTACGCCAACTGCCCTGGTCTAAAAGTGATTGTTCCATCTAATCCTTATGATGCAAAAGGTTTGCTCAAGGCCGCTATTCGCGATGATGATCCGGTAATTTTTATGGAGTCTGAGCAGATGTATGGTGATAAAGGAGAAGTGCCCGATGGAGAGTACCTGCTTCCTATCGGTGTTGCCGATATCAAACGCGCAGGAGATGACGTGACCATCGTTTCTTTCGGGAAAATCATCAAAGAGGCCTATAAAGCGGCTGATGAATTGGCCAAAGAAGGAATTAGCTGTGAGGTTATCGATTTGAGAACCGTACGTCCAATGGACCACAAAACCATTTTGGATTCGGTCAAGAAAACCAACCGATTGGTTATTCTTGAAGAGGCCTGGCCTTTTGGTAACGTGGCGACGGAGATCACTTATCAGGTGCAAAACCAAGCCTTTGATTATCTGGATGCTCCGATTGTAAAGATCAATACAGCAGATACTCCCGCGCCTTATTCTCCTGTTCTTTTGGCCGAATGGTTGCCGAATGCGCAGGATGTAATCAAGGCCGTTAAAAAAGTGTTATATAAAGATTAGTCCTTTATATGTAAGGTATATTGGCCCTGCTCTACTACAGAGCAGGGCTTTTTTGTAAAAGAAGGGTACGGTTTTTGCAAAAGGCCTATGCGTTGAATAATGCAACACCTATGAGAGGGTCATTGAAGAGAGTATTTTTGTTGGGACTGCTATGCTGTTCCTTTTTTTCTGCGTGGACGCAGACCAAGGTCAGCGGAAAGGTGTTGGACACCCAAGGTGAACCTATTGCCTTTGCAAACGTGCTGTTTACCAATACGACCGAAGGAACCATCACCGATGAAAATGGGCGTTTTTACCTCGAGAGTGAGGAGCGCTACTTCCGTTTGAGTGTTTCTTTTCTAGGCTATGCCCCCCAAGAAATTGAATTGGTTAAGGCGGTTACCTACGAAATGGAAATTCGCTTGGAGGAATCGACACAGGCCTTGAAGGAGGTGATTGTCTACACCGGGAAGCAATCCAAAAAGAACAACCCGGCCATCGATTTGCTCCGAAAAATTTGGAAGAACAAGAAGGTCAACGGTTTGCGGAAATACCCCTACTATCAATACGACAAATACGAGAAGATCCAGTTCGATTTAAATTCTATCGACAGCAGTATGGCCAATAGCCGGATGTTCAAGGGAATGGAATTTATTTTTGATGACCTCGATACCTCCCGTATAACCGGGAAGACCTACCTGCCTTTCTTTTTGAATGAAGTTTCCGAAAGAGTCTACGGAAACAATCCGCTCGGGAAGGAGCGGGTAGACGTTCGCGGAAATAAGAATTCCGGATTTGGAGGCAACCAGGCGATTACGGCCTTTGTGGAAGATCTTTACTCGGATTACAATATCTACGACAACTACCTCAAGTTTTTTGATAAGAGCTTTACCAGCCCGCTCTCGCGTACCGGAGTTGATGTATATAACTATGTGTTAAATGACAGCGCCTTTATCGACAACAAATGGTGTTACAATATTGTCTACTACCCACGCCGGAAAAATGAACTCACCTTTAAAGGGGATTTTTGGGTGAACGATTCGACCTATGCGATCAAGAAGATCAATTTGGCGGTGACCAAAAGCGCCAATATCAACTGGGTCAAGGAAATCTATATCGCTCAGGAATTTGAGGTCCTGAACGATTCGGTTTTTCTGCTCAAGCGGGATTATATGTTGAGTGATTTCAGCTTCTCTAAAAAAGAGGACGCCCGAGGAATTTACGGCAAGCGCACTACGGTTTACGATAATTATCAATTCAACCAGAAGAAGCCTGACGAGTTTTACAAGCAACAAAGTGATCCTTATGATCCTCGACTCTTTAACCGGGACAGCACCTTTTGGGCCAATGCCCGACTGGAGCAGCTCAATAAGGACGAAGAGGGCATATTTACCCTATTGGATACGCTCAAGACGGTGCCCAAGTTCAAAACCTATTACAACCTGGTCAGTATTTTGGGATCGGGCTATATCGAGGTCGATAAATGGAACCTGGATATCGGGGATGTCTACAGTACTTTTGGTAACAACCAGGCAGAAGGAATACGCTTGCGGGTGGGTGGACGAACCTATTTTGGGCAAAACGACACCTGGCGCCTAGAGGGATATACCGCTTACGGCTTTAAGGACGATAAATTCAAACATGGCTTCTCGGCCAAGGTGCTCTTGGACCGAAAACAACGCCTCATCTTATCGGCGGGGAACCGGCGAGATATTGAGCAATTGGGCTTGAGTCTGACCAGCACCCAGGACGTACTGGGTCGCAGTATTGCTTCTTCCGCCATTGTCACCGTAGGGAACAACAACCGATTGACCAACATCAACTTAAGTACCTTCAACCTGGAGTGGCAACCGGTAAAGAACTTTAGGGTCCGAGTTGGAAGTACATTCAGGAGTTTGAGTTCTGCCTTGCCTGACGAATTCAGTTTGGACTATGTCGATCCGGAAGCGCCGGGAGGGATTTCTTCTTCCTTGCAACAAATGGATCTGAACACCACCTTAATCTATACCCCAGGACGAAGAACTATTGGTTATGGGGTGGAACCGATTACGATAGATGATCCTTTCCCCACCTTTTTGGTGAGCTACTCCAAAGGAGTTTCTGGATTTTTGGGTAGTGACTTTGATTACGAACGGGTACAGTTGTCTATTACCCAGCCTTGGCAGGTTGGCGGTTTTGGCCGATTGACTTCAACACTGGAATTAGGTAAAACTTATGGGGAAGTGCCTTTGGGACTGCTCAGCGTCATCCCAGGGAACCAAACTGTTTTTTCTCTGTACAAGACCTTTCCTAATCTGGATTTCTACGAATTCGTCACCGATACCTATGCGACCCTGCATTTGGAACACAACTTCAATGGACGGCTTTTTTCACGGGTTCCTTTTTTGAGGAAACTCAATTTACGAGAGATCGTGGGCTTCCGGGCAGCCTGGGGTGAGCTGTCTCAGGGCAATATCGCTTTGAGTGCACCAACCAATATTCCTTTGCAGGCTCCTTCTGACCGACCGTATTGGGAGTATTCGCTTGGTGTGGGGAACATCTTCAAAATCTTCCGCTTGGATTTTAATTTTAGAGGAAATTACCTCGACAATCCGGATGCCCGTCGATTTGGGGTGACCGGTAGCTTTGGATTTAGTTTCTAAAAAATCAAGGTTGTGTGCATATTTTACTACTTTTGCAGGCATTAAAAAAAACCTAATTTTTTTACTAGACTAAATCCTTATGGAAGCACTCGTACCTTATTTGTGGGCCTTCGGTTTATTAGGCCTCATCTATGTGTTTATTAAGAATTCATGGGTATCCAAACAATCAGAAGGTGATGCAAAAATGGCAGGTATTGCCAAGAACATCGCTGATGGAGCCATGTCCTTTCTAAAGGCAGAATACAAGATTCTCGCCATTTTTGTTGCCGCCGTGGCCATTCTACTTTTCTTTAAAGGAGAAAATGAAGAAGGATCCAATGGTGTTGTAGCCGTTTCATTTATCGTTGGAGCCATTTGTTCTGCATTGGCTGGATTCATCGGAATGAAGGTCGCAACTAAAGCCAATGTCCGTACCACGCAAGCAGCTCGAACTTCCTTAGGAAAAGCCCTTGAAGTAGCCTTCGCAGGTGGAGCCGTTATGGGTCTGGGTGTTGTTGGTCTTGGGGTATTAGGTCTTAGTGGACTATTCGCCATCTACGGCACAATGGGCTGGGGTATTGGTGAAGTGTTGAATGTACTTTCCGGATTCTCTCTTGGAGCCTCTTCTATTGCACTTTTCGCCCGTGTGGGTGGTGGTATCTACACCAAAGCTGCTGACGTTGGAGCTGACCTTGTAGGTAAAGTAGAAGCCGGTATTCCTGAGGATCACCCGCTAAACCCTGCGACGATTGCAGATAACGTTGGGGACAACGTAGGTGACGTTGCCGGTATGGGAGCTGACCTTTTTGAATCTTATGTTGGATCCATCATCGGTACCATGGTCTTGGGAGCCAGCTTTGCTGTTCTTCCTGAGTTCCAGGGAAGCTTTGACGGTCTCGGGGCAGTTTACTTGCCAATGGCCCTTGCTGCTGTTGGAATTGTGATGTCTATCATCGGTACTTTCTTTGTTCGTGTAAAGGATGGAGGAAACCCACAAACGGCTTTGAATGTTGGAGAATTTGGATCTGCATTTTTAATGTTGATCGCTTCTTTCTTCTTGATCACCAATATGCTTCCAGAAAGCTGGACAGAAGCTGGAACAGAGTACACCGCTATGGGTGTTTTCTGGGCGACTATCGCTGGTCTTGTTGCAGGTCTTTTGGTTGGTAAGGTTACAGAATACTACACGGGAACAGGAACAAAACCTGTAAACGATATTGTTAAGCAATCCAATACAGGTGCTGCAACCAACATTATTGCAGGACTTGGAGTAGGGATGATGTCTACGGCTATCCCGATCATCTTGATCGCTGCAGCGATTTTGGTTTCTCACTACTTCGCCGGACTATACGGTATCGCTATTGCTGCGGTAGGTATGCTAGCGAACACGGGTATCCAGTTGGCTGTTGATGCCTATGGACCTATTTCTGATAACGCTGGTGGTATCGCGGAGATGGCTGAATTGCCAAGCGAGGTTCGCGAGCGTACCGATAAATTGGATGCCGTAGGAAACACTACTGCAGCAATCGGTAAAGGATTTGCGATCGCTTCTGCTGCGCTTACCGCATTAGCTTTGTTTGCGGCCTTTATGAAGACAGCAAAAATTCAAAGTATCGACGTTTCTCAGCCAGACATTATGGCTGGACTTCTTGTCGGAGGTATGTTGCCATTCGTTTTCTCTGCACTTTCGATGAACGCGGTAGGTCGTGCGGCCATGGCGATGATCGAGGAAGTACGTCGTCAGTTCCGTGATATTCCTGCTCTTAAAGATGCCTTGGAAGTTATGAGAAAATACGATTCTGATATCACCAAAGCGACTCCGGAAGATCGCAAGATTTTTGATGCCGCTGATGGTGTTGCTGAATACGATAAATGTGTTGAGATTTCAACAAAGGCTTCGATCAAAGAAATGGTATTGCCAGGTCTTTTGGCTATCGTTGTTCCTGTACTTGTTGGATTCATCGGTGGAGCGGAAATGCTCGGAGGTCTTTTGGCCGGGGTAACTACTGCTGGTGTATTGATGGCGATCTTCCAGTCGAATGCTGGTGGAGCTTGGGATAACGCGAAGAAGACGATCGAGAGTGAAGGCCGTAAAGGTTCTGACGCTCACAAGGCAGCTGTTGTTGGAGATACCGTAGGAGATCCTTTCAAGGATACTTCTGGACCTTCTTTGAACATCCTTTTGAAATTGATGTCTGTTGTTGCACTTGTTATCGCACCGAGTTTGGTTTCTTTGGATGATGATTCTGCTGTTTCTATCACCCGTCCTGACGGAACAGAAATTGCAATCACTACGGAAGGGATGAAAGAGGTTCGCGAGATCGAGAAGCAAATCAGTGTAGAAATGTCCAATACTGCTGACGGAAAGTTCCAGGCGGTTGTTGAGACCAGCTACAGTGAAGGAGGAGAGCCTGTAGAAGAAAAGGTAACCTTCAAAGGCGAAACCCGTGAAGAGGTGGAGCAACGCGTAGAAGACTACAAAAACGGAAAGGGCATCTAAGCCTAATCGGAACAAATAAAAAACCGCGCCATTGGCGCGGTTTTTTTGTGTCTTTTTTTGAGGAATTAGGCTTCGAATAGACCGTGTACCTCGGCATCAATTCGGGTGATCACAGAGCCCAAGTCTTCCGGGTTATTGACGAAGTCCAGGTTGTCTACATCAAAGACCAGGAGCTTGCCTTGGGTATAGGTATCGATCCAGGCCTCGTAGCGCTCGTTAAGGCGGCTGAGGTAATCGATGGAGATGGTGTTTTCGTAGTCTCGTCCACGGTTGTGGATCTGCTTCACCAAATTGGGAATGGAACTGCGCAGATAGATCAATAAATCCGGCGGCTGTACCAGACTCTCCATAAGTTCAAAAAGATTCTTGTAGTTCTCAAAATCCCGGTTAGTCATCAGACCCATTGCATGGAGGTTGGGAGCAAAGATGTGCGCATCCTCGTAAATGGTTCGGTCCTGGATGACATTCTTACCACTCTCACGGATTTTGAGTACTTGTTCGTAACGGGAACCCAAAAAGTAGATTTGAAGGTTGAAACTCCACCTTTCCATTTGGGTGTAAAAATCATCCAAATAGGGGTTGTCCACAACGTCTTCGAAATGCGCTTCCCACTTGAAGTGTTTGGCGAGCAAAGTCGTCAGGGTGGTCTTTCCAGCTCCGATGTTTCCGGCTACGGCAATGTGCATAAGTTCTAATTTAGGGTGCGATCACCGATGGGGTGACCATAAGAGGGTCCAAGATACGAGTTCTCTTTAGGACGGAAAAGCAGGATTTTACCATTTTTTTAAGTCCTCCTTAAACCAAAAGCAAATACATTAGTCTCATACCAGTAATAAACATCATATGACATCAACTTTACACCTTATTCGTGCCAAGGGATTAGTGACCGTTTTCACCTTGGTTTTTCTCACTTATTTTTCGGCGAATGCTCAGGACTTCCAAGGGAAGGCTGTATACATGAGTAAGACCAAAATCGAAATTGATCTGGACGGTCGGAATATCCCGGCAGCTCAAAGAGAAATGATCATGAAGCGCATGAAGGAATTTTCAGAGAAAACCTTCGAGTTGGATTTTGATCGAACAGGAAGTGTCTACCAGGAGCAGGCCAAATTAGAAACCCCGGGTGCTGCAGCTGGTGGTGGATTCAGAATGGCTTTTGCCGGGAGCTATGGTATCTACTACAAGAATGTACAGGAAAAGGCTTTTAAGAACCAGACCGAATTATTCGGCAAGATCTTTTTGGTCTCGGACAGCCTGAATCAATGGGAGTGGAAAATGGGGACTGAAACCAAGAAGATTGGAAACTACACTTGCTACAAGGCCACGGCCATCCGTAAGCGCGATACCACTATGATGCAGCGCTTTCGTCGAATGGCTCGCCGTGGGCAGAGAGGACGCCGTGGACAAGAGGAAGATGCAGCTAAGGACAGCATTCAAAAGGACAGTACAGAGAACAACTCCTTGCTCAGCCGAATCGAAAAGGAGCCTACAGAAGATGTTATTACCGCTTGGTTTACTCCGGAGATCCCGGTAAGTCAAGGCCCGGGTCCCTATTGGGGACTTCCCGGCCTAATTCTGGAAGTAAGCGATGGTCGCACAGCACTTCTTTGTACCAAGATTACCTTGAACCCCGAAGAGAAGAAGCCCATTGCGGCTCCTAAGAAGGGCAAGGTGGTCAGCCAGGAGGAGTACAACGAAATCATGGCCGATAAGATGGAAGAGATGTCTGAGCGCTTCCGAGGAGGAAACCGCAGAGGAGGAGGAAACACCATCAGAATTCGCGGATAGGCCTTATGAAAAATAAGCTCACTCTATGGGCAAGCCTCATCGTACTGCTGGCTTGCACGGGACTTTCTGCTCAATCCATAACCCTTACCGGAAAGGTTAGCGATAGTTTACAGAACCCTTTGGATGTGGCCAATGTGGTCGCGGTCAATCAAAAAGATCAAGCCCTTGAAGCCTTTGGAATTACGAATCCACAAGGGGAATATAAAATCAATCTAAAAGCGAACAATTCCTATAAAATCAAATTCAGTTACCTGGGTTTTGCGCCCAAGGAATTTGCCATCACGACCAAGACGGAAGACATCATCTTGAATGTGACCATGCTGGAAGCAACCCAGAACTTGGATGAGGTGGAGGTGACTTACGAGATCCCGATTACCATCAAGGGAGATACCATTGTTTACAATACGGATTCCTTTGTTTCTGGAACCGAGAAAAAACTGGCGGACGTCCTCGAAAAACTTCCAGGGGTGGAGGTCAATGATGATGGAGAAATCGAAGTGGAGGGTAAACGTGTATCGAAGGTCATGGTTGAAGGAGAAGACTTCTTTGATGGAGATTCCAAATTAGCTTCCAAAAACATCCCAGCCAACGCCTTGGACAAGGTAGAGGTGCTGCGTAATTATTCCGAGGTTTCACAGCTCAAAGGAGTCACGAACAACCAGGATAATGTCGCTTTGAATATCAAATTGAAGGAAGGAAAGAAAAAGTTTTGGTTTGGCGAAATTACGGCCGGTGGGGGAGCAGATGAACGTTATGTGGTTCATCCCAAACTGTTTTACTACAGCCCCAAGTACAGCGTCAGCGTACTCACCGATTTGAATAATGTGGGCGAGTTGCCGTTTACCTCACGAGATTACTGGAATTTTACCGGAGGATTTAGAGGGGGAACCCAGCAAAATACAGGGACCAGTTTTACTACCGCCGGGGGTGGTTTAGGGCTTTCTTTATTGCAAAACAATCGGGCCAAAGAAATCAACACCAAGTTTGGCGCGGTTAATTTCAGTTACAAGCCCAGCAACAGCTGGCGCTTAAGTGGGTTTGGAATTTACTCCTACAGCAATACGCTGCTAGAAACAGTGGCAACCCGTCAATTCATCAGTAGTGGGCAAACGGAACAAACCACGACCTCAGCTGACCAGCGATCCCGATTAGGGCTAATTAAACTCAATTCGAGCTTTAATCCTTCGGCCAATTTTCAGTGGGAGTACGACGCCCTTCTTCGTTTAAGTAATGAAAATGAAGACACCAATACCCTTTCGGTAGCCGATGTGACCGATGAGATTCAGGAAGTTCAGGATCAACAGCCTTATACGCTGACCCAGAATTCCAATATGTACTACACCCTGAATCCCAAGCATATTTTTGCGCTGGAAATTGAGTCTCAAACGGGCGAGGAGGATCCTTTTTACGAGGCGATTCGAGATCAGCAGCCTTTTGTAGGGACCATTCCTTTTGATACCGGTCAAAGCAACTTCGATATCAACCAGGCTCAACGGGTAAAGACCAATCGCATCGATGCCAAGTTAGACTACTTTTGGGTGACCGGCGCTAAAAGCAATCTGAACTTCACCTTGGGAACAACCCAGAGTTCGCAGGATTTTGATTCCCGTATATTTCAAATCCTCGATGGAGGAGGGGAGTTGGATTTTGAGGAGGCAGAATTGGGCAACGATGTCCGCTTTGATTTTTCGGATTTATTTGCCGGATTACATTTGAAGTTGATCGCCGGAAAATTTACCATCAACCCCGGTTTTTATGTGCATCAGTACAAGGCGACCAACCGTCAATTGGGCACTTCCGTTTCGGACGAACTGACCAATGTGGTTCCGGATCTCTTTATTAACTGGCAGTGGAAACAGTCCGAGAGTTTACGACTTAATTACCGTGTAACCCGGAATTTTTCGGACATCAACAGTTTTGCTCAGGGCCTTATATTCAATAACTACAACGCTCTGTATTCGGGGAACCGAGACCTGGAGAGTGCGCTCTACCACAATGTGTCCTTGAATTTCTTCAGTTTCAATATGTTCAACTTGCAGAATATTTTTGCCAATGCCAGTTACAGCCAACGTATTGATGCGTTCAAGAGCAGCACAGCCATCAGCGGGATCAATCAGGTGAATACGACGATCAATTCGAACCTAGAGGACGAAACCTTGAGTGGAACCGGAAGTTTTCAGCGCACTTTCGGAAAAATCAAGGTCTCTACCCGGGCAACGGTTTTTTGGTCCAATACCTTCAACATCATTAATGATCAGGCCCAGAATTCCCGTTCGTTGACCCAGGACTATACCGCCTCTTTGGGCAGTAGTTTCCGCAAGGCACCGAACTTGGAGATCGGATACCGCTACAACATCAACAATTACGAGAACGGGGCGATTGAAAGTACGTTCTTCACGGATCGTCCTTTCGTAAAATTTGATGCCTCCTTTTTGAATGGATTTATCTTTTTGGCCGATTACGATTACTTCAATTACCGGGATAAAGCCGGCACCATCGAAAATGAGTATGGGTTTTTAAATGCCAGTCTTTCGTATCAAAAGCCCGATAGTCACTGGGAATTTAGTTTGAACGGGACGAACCTGACGAATAACACCGATTTGAACCAGGACAGCTTTAACGACTTGTTTTTTCGAACTTCTCAGTATTTAGTGCAACCACGCTATATCTATTTTAAGATCAAGTACGATCTCTAACAGAGCAACTTATAGCCCAGACCTCGTACGTTCAGGATTTGAACGTCGGGGTCGGCTTTGAGCTTTTTTCTCAATTTGC
The DNA here is from genome assembly GCA_964558965.1 of uncultured Flavobacteriaceae bacterium. Classification (GTDB taxonomy): domain Bacteria; phylum Bacteroidota; class Bacteroidia; order Flavobacteriales; family Flavobacteriaceae; genus Aureicoccus. The sequence goes on along the minus strand of CAZLGZ010000024.1, from coordinate 3,257 downwards.
TGATAAATACGTCCATACTTCGGGCAGTGAAAAAATCGTCGTCACCCCAGAGTTTTTTAAGGATAAAGGAACGGTCGAGGACCTCGTTCTTATTTTGAACCAAATAGAACAAAAGCTCGGCTTCTCGATGAGTGAGTGCAATCTGTTGCCCCGTCATCTGGAGTTCCTGCTTAATGTGGTTGAAGGTCCAACGGCCAATGGTGTGGCTTTCGGTTTTCACTTCGGATTGCAAGCGACCCAGTAGGGCTTCTGTACGTACCTTGAGCTCCTCCATGCTGAAAGGCTTTTTGAGGTAGTCATTTGCTCCGGCCTTAAAACCGGCCACCACGTCTTTCGATTGGCTTTTAGCGGTAAGAAAGATAATAGGCACCTGGGCATTGTCCATGCGGACCTTTTTGGCCACTTCCAGCCCGTCCAATCGCGGCATCATAATATCGAGAATAAGCAAGTCCGGCTTCTGACTCAGGTAGAGTTCGAGAGCTTCCTGTCCGTTCTTGGCCCACTCGACTTCAAAGCCCTGGGCTGATAGATACTCAGCAACCAGGCCTCCCAGGGTTTCTTCGTCTTCTGCCAAAAGAAGTCTAGCAGAGGTACTCATGGAAGAAGAATTTCGAATTGGGTGGTCTGTTCATCTCCGCTGTATCGGAGCTGACCTTGGTGTTTTTCGATGATGGTCTTGGCGTAATAGAGCCCTATTCCGTGGCCTTTGACATCGTGGCGGTTGCCTGAAGGAATCCTGTAGAATTTTTCGAAGATTCGGTCTTGCTCTTCTTTGGGTATTCCTTTACCCTGATCCGTGATCGTGATGCGCAATGCTTTATCTTTTGACGAAAAGGAGATTTCCACTGGAGGCTGACCGTATTTGAAGGCGTTTTCAATGATATTAGACAAGGCGTTTTCGAAATGAAAACGGTCAAGAGAATAGGATGAAAGCCCCTCCTCAAATTGAAGGACTAAACTGCCTTCAGGTTTGCGTTCTTTTAGTCTTTCCAGCCAGTCTTTAGTGTAGTCTACAACATTCACTTCTTCTTTGGCCAGATGTACTTCTTCCGCATGAAGGGAAGCGGTTTCCAGTAATTTTTCTACCATCTGATTGAGTTTGTCCAACTGACCTTGAGCGATTCCAGTGTAGCGTTGAAGCAGGCTGTCTTCTTTGGCGGTCTCCGTCTGGTTGAGTGCCTGCAGGGCCGCAGAAGCGGTGGCAATGGGCGTTTTGAATTCGTGGGTGAGGTTACCGATAAAGTCGTCCTTGATTTCTGAGATTTTTTTCTGGCGTGCGATGGTGCGCAATAAGTATAATAGGCAGAAGAGGACGGTGGCCGAGAGGATTACTGAAAGGCTTATCCCGAGGATGCCTTTTTGGAAAGCCCGGGATAAAGGCAATTTAACCCCCAGTTCTATGCGGTCACTATCGGGAATGAATTCACTTCGAGACTCAAAAGTTTCTTCGGATTCAAGCGGGGCTGTTTGGGCAGAAAGACTATCGCTGTCGTAATACCGAAGTGAATAGGGGTATGGAATTCCACGAGCCTTCTGCTTCTTTTTAAACTCTTCTTCTAGTACATAAAGCGGAATGGTATCCGGGTTGATTGTCATGCTGATTCGATTCGGATACTGATAAAGGTCTGGGCGCGTTTCCAGAATTGTTTTTCCGCGAACAATGGTTACCCCATTATTGACAACTATAGATTCTTTAAGAGAGAGATCGAGCTTCCCGAGCGTACGTTCATTTTCCTTTTCAAAATAATAAGGAAGTGAATCCATGGTGATCATATCCAAAAAGTCAAAACCGTCTAAATCACCTACTTCCTTCTTGCGTGTATCGATAATGGTGTAGGTGAAAGCCGCACTGGTACGGGCATAGTATTCGTCAACGGCTAGATCCAGATCAGACTGAATTTCTTGCTTTAGTCGACTGCGATTTTCTTTGTAATGGATCGAGTTCCAATAGTATTGCGTACTCAAGGTAAGGGCCATCGTAATGATGACTGCGACAATTACCCAATGTTTTTTGATTTTCTCCACAAAGCTAAAGTAAGCAGGATTCGGCGGAGTCCCCTTATAGGCTTAACACTCGTTAACGTTGGTTAACTGAGTTGCTTAAAGTAGAGAGGCAAATTTGCAGTGTAATCTTAAAACAAACACAATGAAAAATGCCTTATTAGTACTCGGATTTAGTCTTTTTGTCTTGCAAGCCAAGGCTCAAACTAGCATTGCTTCAGACATTGCTAAAGAGTCCAAAACCACAATCGAAAAGATTGAAATCACTTTAAATAATCTCAATGAAATGGAAGAAATAGATTGGGACGAGGTCTTTACTGTATTTGAAGATAATGCCCCAAAAGATTCTATCGAAGTAGCTTTGGTTTTGAAGGACTACCGTATTAAAGACGAGAAGAAGCTTAAGATTTCTATTCCTCACTTGCGCTTAAAAGTAGAGGGGCAAACCAGGGATGCCGAAAAGCTCAAAGTGCAAATGAAAAAGAATATTCGTGATACACGAAAAGCACTTCTGGAAATGAAGAAAAAAACCAGGTAATAGAAACACTTGATGAAAAGACCCGGCACATTGCCGGGTTTTCTTTTTTGTAGAGGCCGATGAATTCCCTTAATTTTGTGTCAGTTTAAAATAGAGGACAGATTTGACTGATTGCAACCTCTGGAAAAAAAGCTAAAGCAGTGATTTCTTCTCTTCGGATGCGTAATCTTTCCTGCTGCCACTCGTCAAATCTGCTCATAAAATACTGATATGCCATATCTCTTTACGTCCGAATCGGTCAGCGAAGGCCACCCGGACAAAATTGCCGACCAGATTAGCGATGCCTTGCTCGATCACTTTCTTGCTTTTGATCCAGACAGTAAGGTGGCTTGCGAAACCTTGGTAACCACCGGACAAGTTGTCTTAGCCGGTGAGGTGAAGAGCAATACGTACCTGGATGTTCAACAGATTGCGCGAGACGTAATCAACCGCATAGGATACACCAAAGGGGAGTATCAATTCAGTGGGGATTCCTGTGGAGTTATTTCATTGATACACGAGCAATCCCAGGATATCAATCAGGGGGTTGATCGTGCCAGCAAAGAAGAACAGGGTGCAGGAGATCAAGGGATGATGTTTGGTTACGCCACCAAAGAAACTCCAAATTACATGCCTCTGGCTTTGGATATTTCGCACCGTATTTTGACCGTCTTGGCCGACTTGAGACGAACGGATGAGCGCATGAATTACCTGCGTCCTGACTCCAAGGCCCAGGTGA
>CAZLGZ010000023.1:19866-21992 GCA_964558965.1 uncultured Flavobacteriaceae bacterium | reverse complement strand
GGTTATGCAGAACACGCTTTCCGCATCCACTTTTTTGGGGACGAAATAGAAGAAATTGAAGCACTAGACCCTCGCAATAACTCGGTTATCGAAGTCTACGAATCCCTTAACATCTATCCGGCCAATATGTTCGTGACCTCGCCGGATGTCTTGCAAAACGCGATTCACCAAATCCAGGACGACCTGGTCAAGCAAATCGACTACTTCAAAGAAATTGGGAGACCGCTGGAGGCCAAACGCTTGGAAGAGCGAACCAACTTTGATCTGGAGATGATGCGGGAACTGGGCTACTGCTCAGGAATCGAAAACTACTCCCGCTATCTGGATGGTCGAGCTCCCGGTACCCGCCCTTTCTGCCTTTTGGATTACTTCCCGGAAGATTACCTCATGGTGGTGGACGAAAGTCACGTGACCATCCCTCAGGTGCACGCCATGTACGGCGGAGACCGTTCCCGTAAAGAGAATTTGGTGGACTACGGTTTTCGACTCCCGGCCGCTCTGGACAACCGCCCTCTTAAATTTGAGGAATTTGAAGCCCTTCAAAACCAAGTACTCTATGTCAGTGCTACGCCAGCAGACCACGAATTGGGGCACGCTGGTGGTGTCTATACCGAGCAAGTCATTCGACCGACTGGCCTTTTGGACCCGGTTATTGAGGTGCGCCCGAGCGAAAACCAGATCGATGATCTGATTGAAGAAATTCAAGCACGCGTCGAACTGGACGAACGTACCCTGGTCACGACGCTAACCAAGAGAATGGCTGAAGAACTTACCAAATACCTGGCTCGACTCGATATCCGCTGCCGTTATATTCACAGTGATGTGGACACCCTGGAACGGGTAGAAATCATGCAGGACCTCCGCAAAGGGCTCTTCGATGTACTCATTGGGGTAAACCTTCTGAGGGAAGGACTGGATTTACCTGAAGTCTCCCTGGTGGCCATTATCGATGCCGACAAAGAAGGCTTTTTGAGAAGCAACCGCTCCCTAACCCAAACCGTGGGCCGAGCTGCTCGTAACCTCAACGGAAAAGCCATCATGTATGCCGATAAGATTACCGATAGCATGCAGAAAACCATAGACGAGACAGAGTACCGCCGCAAAAAACAGATGGACTACAATACGGCAAACAACATCACGCCCAAAGCTCTGAACAAGAGCTTGGATAATGCCCTGAGTTCAGGATCCACCAACCCTTATGTCTCGAGTTTAAAAACTGAAAAAGCAGAGGAACCTGATCTGAAGTACCTCACCCCGGAGGAAAAAGCCAAAGTCATTCGACAAAAGCGCAAGGCCATGGAAGATGCCGCGAAAAACCTGGACTTTATGGAGGCAGCCCGACTCCGAGACGAAATTAAAATGCTGCAGACGGAGGATTAATTCGACATTTACAATACACTAGTAAAACTGACCAATAGTCGGATTCTCTCCAGCTTCGAATCAGACAATATCAACTAAACGCTGATCGCCTAGTTTTCAAGTTCCTCAACACTGAAATCTGCGAAAGAAACAGTTTCATCTCTTAGATCTTGAGCGTTGAGTAAGCTTCTGTATATGCCCCATTTTGGCCGAACAAATGTTCCCCCAGGACGCCAATTAATAATGGAGGGATTACTGTATTCGAATAACACTGCCTGATTATCACATCTTTTAATACTAACCGAATAAGTCCCAGACTCACCGTACCGGATCACCTCATTAACCTCTACCCATTCGCCAATGAATGGAGCCAAATCAGTCTGTTTCAGGGTGATCTGTGTATCTGTTTCAGAATACCTCAACTCAAGGCGATCTGGCGATCCCTTTCTTGTGGTGAGGGTATACATCGGGGAGCTTGCAAGGTCTCCTCCAACCGATTTCAACTGATGTAAATGTGTGAAATTAGGGGAAGATTGAAATCCAAGTGGCAATTTAAATTTCCATTTATATTCCACTGTTTCTCCCTGGATACCTAAAAGATTATCCGGAGATTTATCATAGGACTTGATCTCATTTCTTTGCCTGTCAAAGTTGATACAACGATCATTGTCAGTAGAGGTATGAATATAAAATCGGAATGCATAGCTTTCGAGGTCCTCATCCCAATACTCATCAATATGATCTCCAAAGGACGGATGCCCACAATC
>CAZLGZ010000023.1:0-19766 GCA_964558965.1 uncultured Flavobacteriaceae bacterium | reverse complement strand
TTAATGCTATTGGGTTCTTACAAACCTATGTAGTGTGCTTCTTCCCTTACCATACTAAGATAATTAAACTAAGTGTAAGGGGTTAAAAAACGAGACCCCCTTGCCGGGGGGCAAAGGGGTCTCTCAACCAACCAAATAAACCAATCAACATGAAACACCTTGCGGTGCATCTTCTTTTATTACTTTATGCTTATCAAGCGCTTAGGCTTGGGCAAGGCTTCTTCTCTCTTAGGGAGACTGAGCCTTAGTACTCCGTCTTTATAATCGGCCTTAATCGCCTCGTCATCGATGGTCTCAGGCAAGGTAAAAGAGCGTTTAAAGGAACGGAAGCTGTATTCTTTTCTACTGTAGCCTTCATTGTTTTCTTCCCTGTTCTCTTCGAAATCTGCACTGATGGTCATCAGTTCGTTTTCGACCTCTACATTAAAGTCCTCTTTCTTAAGACCAGGAGCGATGAGCTCCAATTCAAAACCTGTTTCGGTTTCCTTGATGTTCACCGCAGGCTTAAAGCGATTGCGGGGAACTTCTGTTCCACCTAATAGGTCTGTGTATAGTAAGTCGTTCATTAAGGACGGAAATAACAAATTGTTTCTACGAATTGTTTTCATGACGCTAAATTTTAAGATTGAAATACGTTTATCATTTGCCAGTAAATAGGCAAAGGATATACCAATCCCAAAACGAGTCAAATCAATGCCGTTTTGACAGCTTAACACGAAGTTTTACTGTCATTTTGGCGCTTTTTAATTGTAATGTGCCTTGAAGATCCTGATGAGGACATCCGGAGGAATAGCATTGTCTGGATACAAGTGCATGACTTCAAGAACCTGATCAATCGCAGAAGGAGGAAGCCCCATCCGTAAACCGATGTTATGAAGCTCGTGAATCTCTAACCGATGCTGTTCTTGATCGACATTCATCAGCAGGAGCAAACGATGGAACTGCACCAGTCGTTCGGCTTGGCTTTTTAAGCGTTTCGGCTCAACCTTATTTTTAAGGAGATGTTCAAACGTGGGCTGATCAATGCGTAGTAGACGTGCCACCCCTTGGAGAAAGAGGTATTCCGATTGCTTCATCTGCTCATCGATGCGAGCAAAGGCAATCATTTCGGAAAGTATGCTAAGCTTTTCTTCGTAGGAATTCATTGGGACGTCACTTCCGGTACCTTGTATAACTCCGAAAATGGTCGTTTCGTATAAAAAAAGCCCCAACCGGTTCAGGTTGAGGCCCTTTTTCTTGTTCTCGTTCCTTCTATGTAGTAATACGCAAAGGCATAGAATACATCTGGCCTTTGGTCAGACCTTCCGTATCAATCTTCTGATAGTTCAGACGTCCTTTTACAAACAAAGCGACATTCTCATCGGCAGAATCTACTGTAACAATGACAATCTCCCCTTCCTTGTTGATCATAAAACGCACTTGCGCTACCACGTCCTGATTCGCTGCAAAATCATTCTTTTTTAGAAGGCTGTGAATTTCTTGAGTAAGCCTTTTTCCGGGATCCTCAGTTGGATTTGGAGTAGCACTTACTTGAGAGAAAGACAACATAGCGGCTGCAGCTAAAACAATACTTACTTTTTTCATGACTGATCGATTTTGATTTGATGATTAATTGATGATTACACGTTAAAGACGGCTATCTATTGAAGATGTTACAACTTTAACTTCTTTTAACAGTCCTGAGTTGCGATATCCTCAACACTTGACCTACTCAAAAGTACGCAGCCACTGCATTCAAATCGCCCTGTATTGTGGGATTTAACCGACAATTAACGTTCTTAACACTAAGCTGTTAATGAATCAATATCTGTTTAAACAATGAGACTAAAAGATTGGTGAAGGGGTGTTCGAAGACCCAAGAATACCTCAAAAGAAGGCCATCTTAGATTGCGATTACCGCAAGAAAAAAAGGGAAATACTGGGGCATAAAAAAAGGGGAAATGTTAACGACACATTTCCCCTTTTCTTTAAAATTATGCTAAGGTTATTTCAAAACAGCCTCTACTTTATCAGCAGCTTCTTTGAACTGAACAGCGGAATGTACCGCCAAACCTGAGTTATCAATAATTTCTTTAGCCTCTTCGGCATTGGTTCCTTGCAGACGAACGATAATCGGCACCTGGATGCTGTCTCCCATATTGCGGTAGGCATCAACCACTCCGTTAGCGACCCGATCACAACGCACGATTCCACCGAAGATATTGATCAAGATGGCTTTTACGTTCGGATCTTTCAAAATGATTCGGAAAGCTTCTTCCACACGCTTGGCGTCTGCTGTTCCGCCTACGTCCAAGAAGTTCGCAGGCTCACCTCCCGCCATTTTAATTAAATCCATGGTTGCCATCGCTAGTCCAGCACCATTTACCATACAACCGACGTTACCGTCCAGGTCAACATAGTTCAGACCAAGCGCTTTGGCTTCTACCTCGATCGGGTTCTCTTCGCGCACATCACGCATCTCAGCGTAGTTTTTGCGACGGAACAAAGCATTGTCATCAATACTAACCTTGGCATCAACCGCCATGATCTTGTCGTCAGAGGTTTTAAGAACCGGGTTGATTTCAAAAAGACTTGCGTCACTTTGCTCGTAGGCTTTATACAAGGCCGTTACAAAACGAACCATCTCCTTGTACGCTACTCCGCTCAATCCAAGATTAAAAGCTACACGACGTGCCTGGAAAGGCAACAAGCCAGCAGCCGGATCAATTTCTTCTGTAAAAATGAGGTGAGGCGTTTTTTCGGCCACCTCTTCGATATCCATTCCCCCTTCGGTAGAGTACATGATCATGTTGCGTCCAGCGCCTCTGTTCAAGAGAACAGACATGTAGAATTCGCTGGTTTCACTATCTCCTGGGTAGTATACATCCTCGGCGACTAGAACCTGGTGCACTTTCTTTCCTTCCGCAGAAGTTTGAGGAGTAACCAAATTCATTCCGATGATTTGCTCGGCAATTTCTTCTACCTCTTTGAGGTTTTTGGCCAACTTAACACCACCGCCTTTTCCACGGCCTCCGGCGTGAACCTGAGCCTTGATCACGTGCCAACCTGTTCCGGTTTCCTCGGTCAATTGCTTAGCAGCGTCTACAGCCTCTTTAGGGGTTGTAGCGATATGGCCTCGTTGTACGCGTACACCAAAACTGGCCAGAATTTCTTTTCCTTGATATTCGTGGAGGTTCATGTATTGACTTTTTCTTTAGGGCACAAAAATAGCAAACAGACCTGATTTGACATGGGCTTCTGCCCTACAATTCAAATTTCTTGAAGTCTAGTGGGTCGAAATTGCGAAAATGACCGTTTAATTCGATCTTTTGTTTGGTTCTGTCTACTTCTTGCAGCACCTGAATCGTTGTATTGAGGTGGGCATCTAAAAAATCGAGCCGTTCGGATTCACGACTTATTTGCAACATCTGGTATTCCTGTTCTAGAGTCAATCCCATTTTATGAGCGAATTGATAGCTGTTGAATTCTGCTTCCTTTTCGGCCGGCAGCACCACGCCCATCAATTCATAGAGTCGCTTGAGCTTTTCAAAGACTACGGCTCTGCGTTCAGGCGTCCCGTCGTTTTCGTGTTCTAGAAAACGGACCAGGCCTCCCGCATAGGGCTTATCCTTCATCTCCGGTTCAAAGGTCAAAAGCTCATAGACCTGACGTCCTAGGCAGACGACATCCATTTCGCCCCCAGCATAGGTCGTTACTACCTCCACCAATTGGACCTCTGTCCCAAATTGAAGGCGCTCATTGAGGTAAACCGGAATTCCGAAAGTGATGGCTTCGTTTTTACAGTCATTAATCAATTGCTTGTAGCGGTCTTCAAAGATGTGTAGAGGAACGGTTTCGCCCGGGTAAAAAACAGACTGAAGTGGGAATTGGGCCAGATGCATTGCGTTTTTCTTTTAAAGGTAGGCCTCTTTGCTCTGGAGAACAAATGCACGACAGACATTGTTGTATATTTAACAAGCTGTTATATTGCTGGTAAATTTCTGGATTATTTTGGCCTTTCGCCTGAGGTCTGCTAGCTTTGAATTCATTCTAATACCGATATGAGAGATCAAGATTTAATCGAGGTAGCCCGGGAGTTCGGAAGCCCTGTTTATGTATACGATTCAGAAAAAATCACCCAGCAGTACAAACGCCTGACCAGCGCTTTTGCTTCGGTGCCTCGACTGCGTATTAATTACGCGGTAAAGGCCTTGTCCAACCTCAGCATACTGCGTTTGATGAACTCTCTCGGTAGCGGACTGGATACGGTTTCTATACAAGAAGTTCGCCTGGGACTCACGGCGGGATTTGCGGCAGAAAAAATCATCTTCACCCCCAACGGAGTTTCTCTAGAAGAAATTGAAGAGGCCGCTAGCTTAGGGGTACAAATCAATATCGACAACCTTTCGCTGCTCGAACAATTCGGCACAAAACATCCGGATATTCCCGTCTGTATTCGCATCAATCCGCACGTCATGGCGGGAGGCAATAGCAATATCTCTGTGGGGCATATCGATTCCAAATTTGGCATTAGTATTCACCAGACCCCCCACCTCTTGCGTATTGTTGAGCTCACCGGCATGCATGTGAACGGTATTCATATGCACACAGGAAGTGACATCCTGGATATCGAGGTCTTTTTGCACGCCTCAGAAATCCTCTTTAATACCGCTAAACACTTCCCCGATCTAGATTTTATCGACTTTGGGAGCGGGTTCAAAGTACCCTATCGCGAGAATGACATCGAGACCAATATTGAGGAATTGGGTGAGAAGCTAAGCCAGCGCTTCAAGGAATTTTGCCAGGAACTGGGCCGCGACATTCAGCTCGCTTTTGAACCGGGTAAATTCCTGGTGAGCCAAGCCGGGTATTTTGTCGCCCCTGTCAATGTGGTCAAGCAAACCACCTCAACCGTTTTTGCAAGCATTGATTCGGGCTTTAACCACCTTATCCGTCCCATGCTCTATGGATCACGACACGAAATTCGCAACCTGAGTAATCCGGAAGGGAAACCCCGCTTCTACTCGGTTGTTGGCTACATCTGCGAAACAGACACCTTTGGCAGCAATAGACGCATCCCCGAAATATCGGAAGGAGATTTACTGTGCTTTGACAACGCAGGAGCTTATTGTTTTACCATGGCTAGCAACTACAATTCCCGCTACCGTCCTGCGGAAGTGCTGTGGCACGAAGGAAAAGCCTATTTGATCCGCGAACGCGAAAATTTTGATGACTTGCTCAGGCATCAAAAAGATCCCCAGATCGATTTTGCCGCTCAACCGGCTAAAAAGAAGGCTCCCGCAAAAGCCTAATCTATTGTTTTTCAGTTTTTTAAGACTTTTACCAATTTCTTTTAAGGCAATTTTTTCGTAAAATTGACGTTAGTTTTCTTGCTCCTCTCCCACTAAGGAAAGGAAGTAAAATGAGTTGTCATGAAGAAATGGATAGTAACTATCGTATGGGCATTGGGACTGGTTGTCCCAGTTATGGGGCAGAAAGCAACAATGATGGTTCCGATGGAGGAACCCAAAGAAGAGGTCGTTTGGATGAGCTGGGAAGAAGCTTATGAACGATCCATGACGGACGAAAATCCCAAAAAAGTCTTTGTCGATGTTTACACCGATTGGTGTGGCTGGTGCAAGCGGATGGACGCTACTACCTTTAGTGATCCCAAGCTCATGGCCTATATGAGTAAAAAGTACTACCTGGTCAAGCTGGATGCCGAGCAAAAAGCAGACATTGTATTCAAAGGAAACACCTTCAAGTACGTGGCCAGTGGCCGTCGTGGCTACCACCAACTAGCCGCCGCCCTACTTCAGGGCAAACTGAGTTATCCGACCACCGTGTTTCTGGATGAAGAATTCAACATCATTACTCCGGTTCCCGGATTTAGAAAAGCTCCAGAATTCTTCAAAATCGCGCGCTTTGTCGGCGAGGAAGAATACAAAAAAGGCGTTCGCGCTTCCCGTCGTCAGACCGGAAAGTAATCCTTCTTTTATCGGCTGTAGTTAGGAGATTCCTTGGTGATCGTTACATCGTGAGGGTGACTCTCTTTGATCCCACTGAAGGTGATCTTGACGAACTTGCCATTTTCCTGCAGGCTAGCGATGTCCTTAGCTCCGCAATAGCCCATTCCGGCACGTAGACCTCCGATAAACTGGTGCATACTTTCGTAAAGTTCTCCTTTGTAAGGAACGCGTCCAACGATTCCTTCTGGAACCAGTTTTTTGATGTCGTCTTCTACATCCTGGAAGTAACGGTCTTTGGATCCTTCTTTCATGGCCTCAACAGAACCCATTCCGCGATAAGACTTGAACTTACGCCCTTCGTAGATGATGGTTTCGCCCGGAGATTCTTTTGTTCCGGCCAGCAGGGATCCCAGCATGACACTGTCTGCTCCTGCTGCAATAGCTTTTGGAATATCCCCGGTATAGCGTACTCCCCCGTCAGCGATAACAGGGACGCCAGATCCTTTAATGGCTGCTGCCACTTCCAGAACAGCTGAGAATTGAGGAAAACCAACACCGGCGACAACCCGGGTTGTACAAATGGATCCAGGACCAATTCCGACCTTAACGGCATCTGCTCCAGCCTCCACCAGGTAGCGCGCAGCATCCCCTGTTGCAATATTTCCTACGATGACCTCCAGATCCGGGAAGGCCGCTTTAATTTCTTTTAAGGTATTAACCACTCCCAAGGTGTGGCCATGCGCAGTATCAATAACGATCGCGTCTACTCCTGCCTGCTTTAGCGCAGCAGCTCGTTCCCCTGCATCGGGGGTTACCCCAATGGCTGCAGCCACCATCAAACGCCCGTATTGATCTTTATTGGCGATTGGTTTTTGGGTCAGCTTGGTGATATCACGAAAAGTGATCAGACCAACCAAGGTGTTGTCCTTATCAACAACCGGTAACTTTTCAATTTTATGGGCCTGCAAGATTCCTTCAGCCTCTTGTAGCGTGGTTCCCTCAGCAGCCGTTACCAAGTTTTCCGAAGTCATGACTTCCGTGATCGGACGGCGGTTGTTGTTTTCGAAACGCAGGTCCCGGTTGGTCACGATTCCGGCCAGGCGCCCATCGTCATTGACGATCGGAATACCGCCAATACTGTTTTCTCGCATACTCGCCTTGGCGTCTTCCACTAAGGCGGTCAAGGGCAGGGTAACCGGATCGAGAATCATTCCGCTTTCTGCACGCTTTACCTTTCGGACCTTGTTGGCCTGTTGAGCAATCGTCATGTTCTTGTGGAGAACTCCGATACCTCCTTCACGAGCAATGGCAATGGCCATTTTCGATTCAGTGACTGTATCCATGGCCGCCGAAATAACCGGTACATTCAGTCTTAGATTACGGGTGAAGCGCGTGGTAATATCTACTTCACGCGGCAAAACTTGAGAATAAGCAGGAACCAGGAGAACATCGTCGTAGGTCAATCCCTCACCGACGATTTTGGAAAGGTGAGCTTGCATAGCAATTAATGATTAATTGCGTGCAAATATACGATTTTTTCAGGGGTTTTCACCTATGTAATTCCCTCTTAATGAAAGACTGAAAAAAGATCGGAGGCCTTGTTGTAGGCTGCCTCAAAAGCCAATTGATCAACCCCGGTCTGCAGGTCGTATGTATTGAAGTAACTCAACATTTTTTCGGTCGGCATATTTCCGGTGAGTTCATCCTTGGCCATAGGACATCCGCCAAAGCCCTGTATTGCCCCATCAAATCGACGACAACCGGCCTTATAAGCCGCATCGACCTTCTCGTGCCACTGGTCTGGTCGGGTATGCAGATGTGCTCCAAACTGCATCCCTGGATAACGTGGAATCAAATCGCTGTAGAGATAATCAATAATTTCAGGTGTCGAACTGCCCACGGTATCCGAAAGTGATAGAATACTGACCCCTAAGGCCGATAGCCTTTCCACCCATTCAGCAACAATATCGACATTCCAGGGATCTCCATAGGGGTTTCCAAATCCCATAGACAAATAGGTAACCACTTGTTTGTTGGACTTCTCAGCCACCTCCAGAATATCCTTGAGTACGTCCACGGATTGGTCGATGGTCTTGTGTGTATTCCGCATCTGAAAGTTCTCCGAAATAGAGAAAGGGTAGCCCAGAAAATCAATCGGAGGGTGCTCGGCAGCCGCTTGCGCTCCCCTCAAATTGGCGACAATAGCGAGCAGTTTGGTCTTGGTTTTATCCAGATCGAGTTCAGCCAAAACCTCCGCGGTATCTTGCATTTGAGGAATCGCCTTGGGCGAGACAAAACTCCCAAAATCCAGGGTATGAAAGCCACAATTCAGGAGGGCCTGCAAATAGAGGACCTTCTTTTCGGTAGGTATCCAGGTTTTTATACCCTGCATAGCATCGCGAGGGCATTCCACCAGCTCAATCATCCTAATTCTGGTATTGTGGGTTCAACGAACATTAAATATACTGCGATCCCGACGAAAACAAGAATTTGCACCCACTTCATGACCTGACCTACACCGGGTTTTTTCAGTGCTTGAGTAAAGACCCCACCGGCAAGAGCAATACTCCCAAAAACGGTTGATGAGACGACAATAAATAAGGCCGTAAGCGTATAAATCTGCAGCCAAAAGGGCCAGGAAGGCTCAAACAAAAACCCTGGAAAAAAGGCGATAAAAAACAGGCTCACTTTGGGATTCAAAACGTTCATCAAAAATCCTTTTTTGTACATAGCGATAAGCGAAGGTGCCTGAGTGTCGATAGAAGCCTCCCCTATTTCTGCAGGACTCTTGAATACCTGATAGGCCAGGTAAAGAAGGTAGGCAGCTCCAAAAAACTGGATTCCATAGAGTAGAACCGGCCATTGAATCAAAAGGGCTGAAATTCCAAAAGCCATATAGGTTGCGTGAACAAAACAGCCTGTCATCAATCCCGCAATGGTTGCTAAACCATAGCGGAAACCGTGAGTCACACTCAGGGTTAGCACAAAAATATTATCGGGTCCCGGAGAGAGGGCAAGAAAAAAAGTAGCTAAAGCAAAAGCCAGTAGGATTTCGGTCATGGGCGTTCTTAGGTTAGCGCCGCCTCTTTAACTTCTGCTTTGTTGCGTTCCAGAATGGCTTGGTTGATGTTGCGTATCAATTGAGGCCCCTCGTAAACAAAGCCCGTGTAGAGTTGAACAAGATCGGCACCGGCATCCAGCTTTTCTAAAGCATCTTCCGCAGAGTGAATTCCTCCGACCCCGATAATGGGGAAGGCTTTATTACTCTTCTCGGCTAAAAAGCGAATGACTTCCGTACTTCTGTCTTTTAACGGTTTACCACTCAGACCGCCTGCCTCCGCAACGACTCGACGGGGAGAATTCAAACCTTCACGCCAAATGGTGGTATTGGTCGCGATAACTCCTTCTATTTGGGTAGACTTAACGATTTCAATGATGTCCATCAATTGGTTCTCCGATAAGTCCGGAGCAATTTTTAGAAGAATGGGCTTGGGAGCAATACCCTTTCTTTCAGCAAATCGTTCCCCCTGGGTTTTCAGCTTTCTCAGAAGCAACTCCAGCGGCTCTTTGTCTTGCAATTCACGAAGGCCTGGAGTATTGGGTGAACTGACATTGACAACGAAGTAATCGACATAGTCAAACAACGCTTCAAAGCAGATCATATAATCCAGGATTGCCTTCTCGTTTGGGGTGACTTTGTTCTTTCCGATATTTCCCCCAACCAATACCCGGTGCTCCTTATCTAATCGGTTTACCGCGTCAAAAACACCTCCGTTGTTGAAGCCCATGCGGTTGATGAGGGCCTGGTCGGCTTTAAGACGAAATAGTCTCTTCTTACTATTGCCCGCTTGGGGCTTTGGTGTGACGGTTCCGATTTCAATAAATCCAAACCCGAAATCGGAGAGTTGATTGTAGAGTTTGGCGTCCTTATCAAAGCCTGCAGCCAGACCTACCGGATTCGGAAATTTGAGCCCAAAGACTTCCCTTTCTAAGGCAGGGTTGTCCATGCGATACCATTTTCTGATCAAGGAAGAAAAGCCCAAACGATTGAACACCCGGATGCTGTAAAACGCAAAGTGGTGAATGAATTCGGGGTCGAAAAGAAATAAAATAGGCCGGATGACGTGCTTATACATGCACTGCAGTTTCGGCAAAAATAGAAACAAATAAGAAACTAACGGCTATCCTTCTTTTTCTTCTGCTTTTGATTCGCTCTGGGAGCGTAAATAGGACTGCTCATGGCCTGATTACAGAGCTTGATGTACATATTGTACTGTTTGTCATTAAAGAGACTGAGCATCTTCTTATCAATCATCCTCATGTTGGTGTGCATGCTGTCGATGACCTGTCGGTATTCAAATGACATGACCAATAAATCTTCTGGCGAGCTTTGCGCATGTAGATCGAGTAAATATTCCGCTCTTTGGGCCAGGAGTTGATTGCGGTAATTGAGCTCAGCGCCCAAATTGGCTAACTGCTCCTGCTGAACGGAATCCAGCTGAAATACTTCTGTAATGGTCTGATTGTCCGGACCACCGACACCCAAATAACAATCCTGCTGAGCGACCAGGCCCGTAACGGATAAAAAGCACATTAGAACGAAGGCAATTCTCATATCCAACCGTTTTCTTTAAATTTAGAAGATGGCAATTTAGCTGGCCGCATTTTACAGTTATATTACCAAAAATTCTGACAAAATCCAATAAATGAACGGACTACTAGAGCGTTTTCTGGAATACGTGAAGGTCGACTCACAGAGCGATCCGAACTCCAATACCAGCCCCAGTACAGCCAGACAAAAAGACATGGCCAAGAAACTGGTAATGGAATTGTATCAGTTGGGAATGGCCGATGTGACGATCGATGATTTTGGTTATATCATGGCTACCCTGCCGGCCAACACCAAAAAGCCGGTCGCCACCATCGGATTTATAGCGCATTACGATACCAGTCCAGACTACAACGGTACAGGTGTCAATCCACAAGTACATAAGGATTACAATGGCGAGACGCTGCTCATCAACGAACAGCTGGATGTTAGGTTGCGCCCGGAGGAGTTTCCCGAATTGAATCAATACAAAGGACAAACCCTTATCACCACAGATGGCACTACACTATTAGGTGCCGATGACAAGGCAGGTATAGCCGAGATCATGACGGCCATGGACTACCTGATCAAACACCCTAAAATCAAACGAGGTCCGATTCGGATCGCTTTTGTGCCCGATGAAGAAATCGGCAGAGGGGCCCAGTTTTTTGACTTGCAACGTTTTGGTGCCGAATGGGCCTATACCGTCGACGGAGGGGGTATTGGTGAGATACAACACGAGAGCTTTAACGCGGCCAATGTTATTGTAGATTTTCAGGGCAGAGGAATTGATCCTGGAATCGCTAAAGGACAAATGGTGAACGCCCTGGGAATGGCTCGTGCTTTTATGGGAATGCTCCCCGCGGAGGAAGTTCCCGAAAAGACTTCAGGATCACAAGGTTTCTTCCACATGACTAAACTGTTAGGCGATGTAGAAAAAGCTCGGCTACACCTCATCATTAGCGATATAGACGAAGAGCACTACAAAGCCAGAAAAGAACTCCTTGCCTATTGCCGTGATCGCGTCAATGAAGAACAAAAAGGAGACTACTGCAGCCTGAATATTATGGAAGAGTACACCAATATGAAGCCCATCATCGATGATCATCTTCATGCGGTAGAAATCGCCGTACGCTCCATCGTGGAAACGGGCATCAAACCCCTTAATCGACCGATACGAGGCATGACAGACGCCGTTCACCTCAGCTTTAAAGGAATGCCCTGCATCAACCTTTTTACGGGTGGTCATAACTTCCATGGCCCCTATGAGTACATCCCGCTAGAAAGTATGGAGAAGGCCGTTCAGGTCATTGTACGTATCGCAGAGAGAACACAAAAACGCTTCAAGTCCAATGGAAAAATGCGAAAAAATTGACCTCTTTTACCAAGAAGAGCACCCCTTTTCTGAAGGTGTAAACACACTGCGTCAATGGATTAAAGAATGCGGCTTAGAGGAAGACTACAAGTGGCAATTACCCACCTACACCTGGAATAAAAAGAACATTGTAAGCATCGCCAAATTCAAAAAACACTACGGTGTCTGGTTTTTTCAAGGGGGCTTACTCCAGGACGCTGAAGGCGTCCTTCAAAACGCCCAAGAAGGGAAGACCAAAGCCATGCGGCATTGGAAGTTCACAGCCTCGCAACCCGATAACAAAGCCCTGGTAAAGGCTTATGTTTTGGAGGCTTTAGAAAATGAAAAGCAAGGAAAGCGCATTGCCGCTGACCGCAAAGCTCCCCAAGCGGTTGCTCTTCCTGAGCTCCTCCAAAATGAGATGAAAAAGGACGCTGATTTTAAAAGGGCCTTCGAAAGCCTGAGCCCCAGCAAGCAACGCGATTATGCCGAGCACATTAGCTCTGCTAAGCGAGAAGAAACCAAGATAAAGCGGTGGACCACTATTGTGCCCATGATCCTCGATGGAAAAGGACTCAACGACAAATACAAGAAATAAAAAACCCGCCTTGAAGGCGGGTTTTTTGTTTGCCGGTAAGGCTATTAACTTTTCTTCTCTGCCGTAGCAGCCGGTTTAAGACGAGCACTCATCTCCATAGAGATTGCGGAACGGTCAAACTTCAGTTTGCCTGCCATGGTCTCAATTACACAGGAATTGTCCTTGTCATTGAGTTCCACTACTTTTCCGTGCATTCCACTTTTGGTAATGACCTTGTCTCCTTTTTTCAACGATTCCGCGAACTTTTTCTCGTCTTTTTGACGCTTGATTTGCGGACGAATCATAAAGAAATAAGCCACCACAAAAATGAGGATGATGGGCAGAAAGTTATTCAGTGCTTCCATTTACTTAGAGTTCCAAGGTGATACAACGGACCCGTCAGCTTTTGACTCAACAAAAGCCTTAATGCGGAGAATTTCTTTTCCGGCGGCGGTATTCGCTGTAATCGTTACCTGCTTAGTCACTTGGTTTTTACCGGTACCGTTGAACTTCACCAAAAGCTCACCTGTTTGACCAGGAGCAATTGGATCTCTCGGATATTCAGGAACTGTACATCCGCAAGTAGATTCGGCGTTTGTAATAATCAAAGGAGCATCTCCTGTATTGGTGAAAGTGAATACGGTCTGTTGAGGGGTTCCAGAAACGATATTTCCGAAGTCATGCTCTCTTTTATTGAATTGCATAACAGGAAGTTTCTTTTGTACTTGATCTCTGGCAGAAGCTACAGCAACATTGTCTTCGATCACTTTGTCGCTGGCTTTTTCCTTACAGCCGATAGCAAAAACACTCACAAGAGCGGCTAGAGCAAAGGATAAAACTGTTCTTTTCATGGGTAATTAAGTTTTGTTCAAAAATACATATTACGGTGGACATGTTCAACGACGGGGACTAGAGTAATCCTCTTCCGCTTTTGCGCATCTTTCCACTTTCTTTATACTCCTTAACGAGTTTATCGAGGATTCCGTTTATAAAAATGCTGCTTTTTGGAGTCGAGTATTCCTTCGCTATTTCCAGGTATTCGTTGATGGTGACCTTTTCCGGAATAGACGAGAAACTAAGGAGTTCACAAATGGCCATCTTGAGCAGAATAAAATCAATTTCGGCAATTCGCTCTTTGTCCCAGTTGGGTGTTTTTCCTTCCACCTCCTTTTCCCATTCCCCATCTTTAAGCAGGGTTTTGGTCAAGAGTTCATTGGCAAAGTCCAAGTCGGCCTGGTCCTTCAATAGCTCTGGCAAGAAGTACGAGGCGGGCGTATCGTGCGCCGCTTTTCGCATGAGCTTCAACAAAAATGTATTGACCAGCGGGATATCGTCCACCCAGGTTAGGCGATCGTCCTCAAAGTACTCGTAAATTTTCTCGTTGGGAGCGATGATTTGTTTGAAAGCCTCGGTCAAGAAATCACGATCCTTCTCAAAACTGCGCCCTTCCTCTTCCATATAGGATTTATACAAATCGCTATCAACGAGGTCGCGGTAGACGATCTTGACGTACTCCTCATTGAGGTACCAGTTTTTCAGCTTGCGCTTTTCGAGCTGCTCCTTCAAGAGGGTATTGGACTGTAGTTGCAGCAGCAGAAGATTATCGATAAACTTTCTCGGGTTCTTCCAATTGGTTTTTTCGTCACTTAAGTACTTCTTCTCGTCGTGAAGCACATGTTTTTCTGCTAATTTGTGAAGCTCGGTAAACAAGCTCAACTGCAGCAAATAGAGCACATACATGTTCTCTATACTCCCTTTGAGGAATTTCTTTTGCCCATCCAGGGATTCTTCACGGGTTTGTGACAATGCGTAAATGCACTGCATAACTTTGACTCTGATGTGTCTACGGGTGAGCATGAAAGGAGTATTCGCCTAGAGATTCTTCTAATTAACGCCTACAAAAGTAGTGTTATATTCCTATTTTTGAAGGCCTGATGAAAGAACTAAAACACCTTCACAAATACTTTCGCAAATACCGGTTCAAACTGATCCTTGGTGTCATCATTACCATCATCGCCCGGGTATTTGCACTCTTCTTGCCTTCTTATGCCAAAAAAGCACTGGATGTCATGGAATTAGCCCGTGACAATCAACTCTCTCAAGAAGAAGCAACGAGTACTCTTCTGCTTTATATCGGAATCATAATGGGTACGGCAGCCCTTTCGGCACTCTTTACTTTTTTTATGCGCCAGACCATCATCAATGTCTCGCGCTATATCGAGTTTGACCTGAAAAACGAGGTCTACGAGCACTACCAAAAACTATCTCAAAGCTTTTACAAGAACAACCGTATTGGGGATTTGATGAACCGAATCAGCGAAGATGTAACCCAGGTTCGCATGTACGGAGGGCCTGTGATCATGTATGGTATTACCACCCTGACCCTCTTTGCTATTTTGATTCCGCTGATGTTCATCAAGGCTCCGGAGCTGGCGATGTATACCCTACTCCCTCTGCCTTTTCTTTCGGTTTTGATCTACCAGATTAGCCGCATCATTCACCACCGCAGTACTCGGGTTCAGGAATACCTCTCGACCCTTTCGACGTTTAGCCAGGAGTCCTTTGCCGGGATCTCTGTGATCAAAGCCTATTTGCTCGAGCCTCAAATGAATACCGACATGGAGAATCTCTCGGAAGAGGGCAAGCAAACCAGTATGAGCTTGGCCAAGGTCAATGCCTGGTTTTTTCCACTGATGATGCTGCTTATTGGTATAAGCAACATCAATGTCATCTACATTGGAGGGCAGCAGTATATCGCGGGCGAAATAGGTCTTGGATTGATCGTCGAGTTTGTGATTTATGTCAATATGCTCACCTGGCCTGTAGCAGTGGTCGGTTGGCTAACCTCTGTAGTTCAGCGGGCGGAAGCCTCCCAAAAGAGGATTAACGAATTCCTGAATCAAGAACCGGAAATTGTCAGTGGGGAACTCGTTCCAGAAGCCATTGAAGGACAAATTGATTTTGACAAGGTGAGTTTTACCTACCCCGACACGGGCATTGAAGCCTTGAAGGAGGTTTCTTTCTCCATAAAACCTGGGCAAACCCTGGCTGTTTTGGGGAATACCGGATCCGGAAAAACAACCTTACTCGAATTGGTCGCCCGCCTTTACGACTGTACAGATGGGGAGATTAGGATTGATGGCAACCCCATACATGAACTCAAACTGGACGCGCTCAGAAGCAATATCGGAGCGGTACCCCAAGAGGCCTTCCTATTTTCCGATACCCTCGAGAATAATATTCGATTTGGGGACCAAGAGGCCAGCTTAGAAAAAATTGAAGAGTACGCACGCAAAGCTGTGGTGCACGAGAACATCATGGGCTTTAACAAGCAATACCAAACCATGTTGGGTGAAAGGGGCATTACCTTGAGTGGTGGTCAAAAGCAACGGGTATCCATCGCTCGGGCCTTGATCAGAGAACCCCAGATCTATCTTTTTGACGATTGTCTTTCTGCCGTCGATACCGAAACGGAAGAAGAAATTCTC
Source organism: uncultured Flavobacteriaceae bacterium (assembly GCA_964558965.1). GTDB lineage: Bacteria > Bacteroidota > Bacteroidia > Flavobacteriales > Flavobacteriaceae > Aureicoccus. The sequence goes on along the minus strand of CAZLGZ010000023.1, from coordinate 3,811 downwards.
AGCAACCTGCAAAATGAATCCAAAAACAGAACCACTTTCTTAGTGAGCCATCGGGTCTCTTCCGCTCGACATGCCGATCATATTCTGGTGTTGGATCAAGGGTCTATTATTCAATCGGGAACTCACGATGAGTTACTCGCTATTCCTGGCTATTACAAGGACTTGTACGAGGAACAATTGGCTTCTAAGGAGTAAGGAAAAAAAGAATTGGCTCGTTCCCATTTTTTTTCCATTTTTGAGAGACCGATAAAATAACCTAACCGAACTGCAGTCCATGAGCGAGAAAGATTTAATGGATCAGGAAGAGATCTACTCCAAAGTGCTCCGGGCAGGTCGTAGGACCTACTTTTTTGACGTGCGCAGCACCAAGGCTGGAGATTACTACCTTACCATTACAGAGAGTAAGAAGTTCACACACGATGACGGTTCTTTTCACTACAAAAAACACAAGATCTACCTCTACAAAGAAGATTTTCAGTCTTTTAGAGAGATCATGGAGGAGATGATGGATTACATCATTGAAGAGAAAGGAATGGAAGTAATCTCGGAAAGACACCGAAAGGACTTCAAAAAAGAAGAACAAAACGGCCAGTCTGATAGTACTGAGCAATCAACAGGTTCCTTTACTGACCTGGATTTTGATGACATCTGATTGATCGTCTGGCCATTAACCCCCGAATACCGGGATCATAAAGAGTACATCTGATGAATAGAATTTTACGTAGCCGCCTGTACAAGGGGGCTTTGGCTGTTGTTACCCTATGGACAGGCTTTTGCCTGAACGCTCAGGAAATCGATCCTGACCAAAAATATGGCCTGGATTACTACCTGCCCCAGGACATTAGTTACAACGCCGCTATACCCACCCCGGAATCCGTGATTGGCCATCAAGTTGGGGAATGGCACATCACCCACGACAAACTGGTTTACTATATGCAAGCTGTTGCCGCGGCCAGCGACCGGATTCAGATCGAGAACAGAGGCACCACCTACGAAGGGCGCCCTTTGTTGCTGCTTACGGTTTCTCATCCCGACAACCTAGCGCGCTTAGAAGATATCCGTCAAAAGCACGTCGGTGCCACCGAAGGAGGACCCAGTGCAGAGCAAGAACCTATTGTTGTTTATCAAGGCTTTTCTATTCACGGAAACGAACCAAGTGGTTCCAATGCTGCGCTTCTCTACGCCTATTACTTGGCTGCTGCAGAAGGTCCTGCCATTGAAAACCTTTTGAAGAACGAAGTCATTCTCTTGGACCCCAGCTTTAACCCGGACGGACTACAGCGTTTTGCCTATTGGGCGAACGTTCACCGATCTGCTCGTCTTAATCCAGACCCCAATGACCGGGAATACCGCGAGGTATGGCCGGGAGGGCGCACCAACCACTATTGGTTCGATATGAACCGAGATTGGCTTCCTGTGCAGCTTCCTGAGAGTCGTGTTCGCATTGAGTCCTTCCACAAATGGATGCCCAACATCTTGACCGATCACCACGAAATGGGAACCAATTCGACCTTTTTCTTTCAGCCTGGAGAACCGAGCCGAGTCCACCCCCTCACTCCTGACTTGAACCAGGAACTCACCAAAGCGATCGGAACCTACCACGCCAAAGCCCTGGACAAAATTGGCTCTTTGTACTACTCCGAAGAGAACTACGACGATTACTACTACGGCAAAGGATCAACCTTTCCGGATGTGAACGGAGGAATCGGTATTCTTTTCGAACAGGGAAGCTCCAGAGGACATATTCAAGAGAGCGAAAACGGGATCCTGACTTTTCCTTTTACCATCCGCAATCAATTTACCACTGCCCTTTCGACCATTGCTGCCGCCGAAGGCCTGAAAGAGCGGATTTTAAAGTACCAACACCAGTTTTTCCAAGACACCAGAGCGGAGGCTGCGCGTGCTAAAACCAAGGCCTACGTCTTCGGAGACCCGAAAGACCCGGCACGTGCTTATCACCTGGCTGAAATCCTGAAAAGGCAAAACATAAAAATCCATTCTTTGGCTCAGGACACCCGCATCCAAGGACAGATGGTCCCTGCCTCTCAGGGATATGTCGTACCGATGGACCAGAAAAATCCTCGCTTGATTCGAGCCATCTTTGAGAAGAGAACGACCTTTACCGACAGTCTTTTTTATGATGTTTCGGCCTGGACCCTCCCCCTGGCTTTTGATTTGAACTACGAAAGTCAAACCAATCTATCCAAAGCAGGCGCCGAAATAACAGACCTTAAGCCCAATACTGGCGGTGTGAGTGCTCGGAGTAATTACGCCTACCTCTTTGAATGGCACCACTACTACAGCCCCAAGGTTTTGAACGCCTTACTGGAGAAAGGCCTGCGTGCCAAGGTGGCCAAATCTCCTTTTGTTCTCGATGGAAAGAGCTACGATTACGGAACCATTATGGTGCCTGTCGTAGGTCAAAAACTAACCCCTCAGGAATTGTATGAGCATTTGAATTCTTTGGGTTCCGCCACGGGAGTACAAATCACCGGAGTTAGCACAGGGCTGACCCAGGGTATAGACCTGGGAAGTAATGATTTTGATCCGGTACGACCTCAAAAAGTAGCTGTGCTGGTCGGCAATGGTGTACGCTCTTACGACGCTGGGGAAATCTGGCATTTGTTTGACCAACGCTACAATATGCGCATTACCAAACTGGATGTTGCCTCCTTGGGAAGAGTCGATCTTCGTGAATACACGGACATCATAATCCCCAGCTATAGTGGAAGTTTCAGTAAGCGTGCGACCGAAAACCTCAAGGATTTTGTTCAGAGCGGAGGCAGTCTTATCGGATTCAGAAACACTGTGCGTTGGATGAAACGAGAGGGCCTAATCGATCTCAACTTTATCCCGGATAGCTTGGTGGCCAAAAACATACGATTTGACCAAAAAGGTGATTTCTTCGGGGCCCAGGTTACCGGAGGTGCAATTTTTGAAGCGAAAATCGATAGTTCTCACCCCGTAGTTTACGGATATACGGGTGACCGAATCTCCTTATTCCGCAATACGAACTTCTACGTGAAGCCCGCGGCTAATAGCTTCGATAATCCTATTCAATACACCAGCAAGCCCTTGCAAAGCGGCTATATTTCGGAAGAAAACGCCGAGAGAATTGCCAACAGCGTACCCTTTCAGGTGGCGCGATTCGGACGCGGTCGTGTTATGGCTTTTACGGATAACACCAACTTCAGAGCCTTTTGGTACGGTACCAACAAGCTCATGATGAACGCCGTGTTCTTCGGACCACAGATGTAATCAGGAGATCGGCAAACCGTTTTTGACCGGGGTACTCGTTTGGAGAACCACTACATCCTTGCCTTCAACTGCTCCCAGCACCAGGCATTGGCTTTTAAAGCCTGCGATACGTTTGGGTGGAAAGTTGACCACGGCTACTATTTGCTTTCCGAGTAAATCTTCAGGTGTGTAGCGGAGGGTGATTTGTGCAGAAGACCAGCGAATTCCAATCTCTTCTCCAAAATTAATTTTGAGCTTGTATGCGGGATTACGCGCTTCCGGGAACTCCTGAATCTCTTCGATGGTTCCCACACGCATATCGACCTGGGTGAAGGTCTCCCAATCCAGTGCTTTTTCTTCCATGGCCTCTGTCTTACCTTTGTAGAAAAGTACAGGATAATGGCCAGAACTCCTAGCAACATGATTCCCTTGGGAAGCCAAGCACCCGATTTTCACCTTCCGGACACCGTCTCCGGTCAGTCTCTTCAGCTGACTGACGTGCGTGGAGAAAAAGGCACCTTGATCGCCTTTATTTGCAACCACTGCCCTTTTGTCAAGCATATCAATGCCGGAC
>CAZLGZ010000022.1:7567-22645 GCA_964558965.1 uncultured Flavobacteriaceae bacterium | reverse complement strand
TCCATAAAATAGGGCTCCTCACCATGAAAAAAATAGACCGGCCGTGGGCGGCGGTCTTTAATTTCTTCGATAAGGCTTTTCAATTCTTTCATTCCATCGGTTTTGCGCAAATTTGCATATGCGGCAACTCCATTTTCCGGGCTATCGCTTCCGTACCAAAAGTATAGAAAACAGCACCCATATTTTTGATCCGATCAGGAAAAAATTCTTCCTGCTGCAACCCGAAGAATGGGTGCGCCAGCACGTACTCCAGTTTTTAATCCAAACCCACCACTACCCGGTCAGTCTGATCGCCGTAGAAAAACATATCCGTGTCGCCCAAACCGATAAGCGATTTGATGTAGTGGTCTACAAACCCGATGGGAGTATTTTTCTGCTTATCGAGTGTAAAGCCCCTGAAGTCCCCATTACACAGGAGGTATTTGATCAAGCAGCCCGTTACAATCTGAGCGCTCAGGCCGAATGGCTCATGTTGACCAATGGCTTAACCCACGTGTACTACTCCATCGATTATGTCACAAAAAAGTGCAAATTCGTACCCGAAATTCCTGCATTTAGCCCTTAATTTGCAACCGTTTTGAAAGTTGCCCTGGTCATTTTGAATTACAACGGAGCTTCTTTGCTCTCGAAGTACCTGCCCAGCGTATTGGCGCACAGCCAGGGTGCGGAGGTGTGGGTTATTGACAACGCCTCTACCGACGACTCTGCCCGGGTACTGGAAGAAGAATTTCCTCAGGTCAACGTCTTATTTAATTCCGAAAACAATGGGTATGCAGGTGGATACAACTGGGGGCTTCCCCAGATTGAAGCCGATGTATACGGGTTGCTGAATTCTGATCTGCAGGTGACCAGCGGCTGGTTGGAACCCTTGGCGCATATGATGAAGGAGGACCCTGAAATCAGTATAGTCCAACCCAAAATCAAGGACCTTAAAAAGCCTGAATACTTTGAATACGCCGGTGCTGCCGGAGGCTTTTTGGACCGATTGGGCTACCCCTTCTGCAGAGGTCGTGTATTTCAATCCATCGAAACTGATCTTGGGCAATACAACGACACCATTCCTGTCTTTTGGGCCACTGGAGCTTGCTTTTTAGTGCGGTCCTCTGTTTTTCACGAACTCGGCGGCTTCGATGCCGATTACTTTGCTCACCAGGAAGAAATTGACTTTTGCTGGAGGGCACAAAATCAGGGGCACCAGGTCTGGTACAACGGACAATCGGAGGTCTTTCATTTGGGAGGGTCTACCCTGAGCAATATGAACCCTCGCAAAACCTTTCTGAATTTCAGAAACTCCCTTTTCACCCTGCTTAAAAACACGGCCAAGCCAGAAGTTTTTGCTTTGTTATTTGCTCGAATGGTGCTGGATGGAATCGCGGCAGTGGTGTTTTTACTTCAACGAAAACCAGCGCACAGTTGGGCCGTATTTAGAGCTCACCTCGCTTTTTATCAGTCTTGCAGGTCCATGTGGGCTAAAAGAGGAAAAAGCCAAAAAAGTGTAAAATTTTACCGAACGACGTCCATAGTGTGGTTGCATTACGTACAACAAATAAGGGAATATCGGGGATTAGTAAAAGATTAACCCCCCTATCCCTTCGCTGAGCAAGCAAAATATATAACTTTAGAGTAATTTTTAATGGTTAATACAACTTCACTTATCATGAGAAAAGCTTTTCTGGGAACACTGGGCGTTGCCCTACTACTCACTTCCTGCGTATCCAACAAGAAGTACGCAGATCTAGAAGCCAAACAAAAAGAAACACAAGACCTGCTGAATTCTGCAACAGTTAAATTGAATAGCTGTTTGGAAGAACAAGCGGCTAGCGAAGCACAGCTTCAAACGCTAAGACAGCAAAACGACTTCCTGAAATCAAACAACCAGGAGTTGATCAACAATATGGGTGACTTGACAACTTTGACTACCAAAGGAGCCGAGAACCTTGAAAAATCACTAGAAAGTCTTCGCGAAAAAGACTTGATGATCAGTAATCTTCGCGATGCGGTTACTCGTCGTGACTCTGTAAACCTGGCCTTGGTTCAGAGTTTGAAAGGAGTTTTAGGAAACTTGGAAGATGACGATATCGAAGTAAGTGTCGAGAAAGGTGTTGTTTTTGTATCGATCTCCGACAAGCTTCTTTTCCGCAGCGGTAGCTACAATGTAACCGAAGCAGCGAAGCGTATTCTCGGAAAAGTTGCCAAGGTAGTGAACAACAAGCCTGACTTTGAGTTCTTGGTTGAAGGACACACCGATAACGTTCCTTTCCGAAGTGGAGTACTGGTTGACAACTGGGATTTGAGTGCAAAACGTGCCACTGCGGTTGTGCGTGTACTACAAAACGATTTCAAGGTGGATCCCAAGCGTATGACAGCAGCGGGTAGAAGTTACTATGTTCCGCTGGTAAGCAATACCACTGCGTCCAACAGAGCGAAAAACCGCCGTACACGTATCGTGGTTCTTCCAAAACTGGATCAGTTCTACAACATGATCGAAGAAGGGATGAAAGATCCTGCCATTGGAGGTCAAGGAAACTAAGACCTTTAAAAAAGTATACGAAGACCGCTTCCCTTTGGGAGGCGGTTTTTTTTTAGAGTATATCCAGAGAACCCTTTCCTTCTCGAATAACCACCGGCCCATCTCCAGAGAGATCTATAATCGTCGACGGGATATTTCCTCCAAATCCGCCATCGACCACCAAGTCCACCCTATTCTGCCATTCCTCATAAATCAGTTCGGGATCTGTGGTGTATTCCACAATCTCATCCGCATCATAAATCGAGGTCGAAACAATGGGGTTCCCCAAGGTGCTCACAATCGCCTGAGGAATCGAATGATCGGGCACCCGAATACCGACGGTCTTCTTCTTTTTAAAAACCTTGGGCAAATCATTATTTCCCGGTAAAATGAAGGTATAGGGTCCGGGCAAACTGCGCTTGAGTAATTTAAAGGTTGGATTGTCCAATTGGCGAGTGTAGTCCGAAAGCCGACTCAAATCCGGGCATATAAAAGACCAGTTCGCCTTCTCCAATTTAATTCCTTTCAACTGTGCCAATCGCTGCAGGGCTTTGGTATTGGTGATATCGCAACCCAATCCGTATACCGTATCCGTTGGATAAATGATTAACCCCCCTTTCCGAAGGCAATCGGCTATAATTCCCAAAGGCCGTGGTGCTGGATTTTCTGGGTATACTTTAATGAATTGTGCAGAGGGCATAAAAAGTAAATAGTTGGAGTGAATTTGGTCGAAAAACTCATACTTAAGGTAACAAGTTTGCGTTTATTGGAAGAACATTAACCATAATTTCTTTCATGCACTCCATCAAGGGGCGATTGTTATCCGCTTTTTTAGCGCTAGGGCTTTTAGTCATACCCTTTTTGATCTTCTCTTTTATTTCTTTGAAGAGAAGCAATCACCTGCGTGATACACGAGAAAAAGTGATCTCTTTTAACGCTTCTCGTCTAAAGGCTCAGTCTTCTTTTGGGCGCATGATGGATTTTGATGTTTTGCTCGATGATTTCTACAAATCAGACGAATCCACGGCTAATCAATTGGACTACCACCTCAATCTAAAAAAGAGCACTAAAGCCCTTTATGTACTTTCAAAGGCCGAAATAAATGACAACCCCATTTTTAGTCGAAGGATTGAAAAACTTCAAAATGAGTTGGAATACTTCGATCACCTAAGCACAAAGATCACAGCTCTTCGCAAGGAACGGGGATTTAGAAACTACGGCCTGGAAGGAGAAATGAGGTCGCAAATCCATCAATTGGAACAAATCGAAGACATCGAGCTGGCTGATATTCTCATGCTTAGGCGCTTCGAAAAGGACTTTTTTTTACGCAAAGACATCTTTTACGTTCATCAACTGACCGACAGCCTTGTTCAATTAAAAACCGGTCTAAAAGAACAAATTACGACTGCCAAAAAGGAAGAACAAGCAAATCTTGAGAATACGCTTGCGATTCTGGGATCGTATCAAGCGATTTTTGGACGTATAGTCGAACTGGAACTAGAAATAGGGAACGAAGAAGCGGGTTTAACCCAAGAGTGGTTGAAGTCAGCAGATCGAATGGACCTTTCGATTGAACGTCTTTCGGAAATGGTAGGAACAGAATCCCAGTTGCTGTCCGGGCGCATCCGCACCTATTTAATTCTCTTGTTTATCAGCACCCTAGCTCTCGCGGTATTTTTGTCATTGGCCATAGCCAATCGCATCTCCGCTCCTATCGAAAAATTGATTAGCGATATGGACTATATCTCTCAAAATCAATTTAATGGAACGATCAAGCTCCATTCCAAGATGAAGATTAAAGAACTTCATGAGCTCACCGACACCTACAATAAACTTGTTAAGAAAATACGGCGTCAATTGCAGGTACTAGGGACGCAAAATGTTTCTTTGACCCGTCTAAACCAAAAGCTCACACAATCCGAATTGGAGTTGCAGGAAGCTTCCCAAATTAAGGACAAGTTCTTTTCAATTATCTCTCACGATTTAAGAGGACATACCGGAAATATCGTTTCCATCGCTAAAATTTTAGATCAGGAACAAGGCGAAATTAGCGCCAAAGAACAACAGACCTTTGTGCAGTATTTGCGAGAATCCTCTCAGAATCTTCAAATGCTCCTGGACAACCTATTGAATTGGGCCAAGACCTAGAGGAATGACCACACCCTGTCGCCACACGCCTTTGATATACAAGGCCTCATTTATTTTAATGCGACACTATTCTCAGATCACGCCTCACGTAAGGGGATTCAATTGGAATGCGAAGAAGTCAAAGTAAGTCGAGTCTACGCAGATAAGGATATGGTTGATTTTGTCATCCGCAACCTGCTCTCCAACGCTCTAAAATTTTCTCGAAATGGCGACCGAATAGGACTCACGGCTTACGAAACGGATTCGGAAGTCTGGATCGAAGTTTCGGATACTGGTGTTGGGATGACCCAGGAACAAATGGATGAGCTCTTGACCAATCAAGAAGAAAACCACTCCACCAAGGGCACTGAAAATGAGATCGGTACAGGCTTAGGCTTTGCCATTTGTCGTGACTTTATCGCCCGAAACGGAGGACAAATTACCATCGAATCGACTGTATCCAAAGGAAGTCGTTTTTCGTTTTCTGTACCCACAAGGATTACCCGCAACACCCTGTTCCGCCAGAACAGAGGATCGAAAAAGTAGGCTTAATTGGCCAAATTATCCATCAACTCCAGGCGCGCGAATCGGAGAAGTAGTTTTTTGACCTCGCCCCTTTCAAAGCGAATTTCGGCCTTACGGTCTTGCCCTACTCCTTCCAGTTTGAGGACCTGTCCCTGACCAAAGCGGCTGTGTTTAACCCAGGTGCCTTCCATGAGTGGGAGTTCACTGGCGTTACTTCCTGCATTGGGCTGTGCAATTTCCGGTTTGATCTTGCGAAGTTTACGAAGTTGTTTCTCCGTTGGTGCATGGCTTGGCGGTGGCGTACCTGGAACGGGTTTAGTACTGCGAAGCTTGCTCTTATCTACTTCTCCAAAAATAGAACGGTCAATTAAGCTCTTGTAGCGGTAACTGTCTTGTAAGGGCGTGAGGTTTTCGACGAATTTCTCATCAATTTCTTCCAAAAATCGGCTGGGTTCCGCATCGATGAGTTTACCCCAACGGTAGCGGTTCAGGGTGTAGGTCAAAAAGGCCTTTTTCTCTGCCCGAGTCAGTGCGACATAGAATAGACGGCGTTCTTCTTCCAGTTCGCTTCGGGTATTCATGCTCATCGCCGATGGGAATAAATCCTCTTCCATCCCTACGATATAAACCACGGGGAACTCCAATCCTTTGGCTAGGTGGATGGTCATTAAAGCGACCCGGTCGTCGTCTCCGGTATCCTGATCCAGATCAGTAGCCAAGGCCACATCTTCCAAAAATTCCGAAAGATTTCCTTCGGCATCTGCGAGTTCCAATTGTCCTTCTACGAAATCTTTGATACCGTTTAAGAGTTCTTCCAGGTTTTCCATTCGAGCAATACCCTCTGGAGTACCGTCCTTTTTGAATTCCAAAAGAAGTCCGGTTTTTTTGGCCACCTGTTCGGCTACGGTAAACGCGTCTTGCTGCTGAGCTAAAATCTGAAAGCTTTTGATCATGGTGATAAAATCCTGCAGTTTTCGCTTCGTATTGCTTTGTAGTTTAACCGCTACGTGCTCCACTTGCTCCATGACCTGAAAGGCCGTCATATTGAACTCATTCGCGGCCACCCGGATTTTCTCAACGGTGGTCTGACCAATTCCTCGAGCAGGAAAGTTAATGACCCGCATCAAAGCCTCCTCATCATTCGGGTTTACAATCAATCTCAGGTAGGCCAGGATGTCCTTGATCTCCTTGCGTTGATAAAAGGACAAGCCCCCGTAAATACGGTAAGGAATATCTCTTTTGCGTAAGGCGTCTTCAATCGCTCTGGACTGAGAATTGGTGCGGTACAATACTGCAAAATCTCCATTGGGCAACTGTTCCTGCATGCGGAGTTCAAAAATAGAACCGGCGACATAGCGTCCTTCTTCTGCATCGGTTGCCGCGCGATGCAACTTAATTAACTCCCCGTCATCATTGTCAGTCCAAACGACTTTGTCGAGTTGGTTCTTGTTGTTGGCGATCACGCTGTTGGCCGCCTCGACGATGGTTTTGGTTGATCGGTAATTCTGCTCCAAACGGTACACCGCCACATTGTCGTAATCCCGTTGAAAGTTTAGAATATTGCTGATGTTGGCTCCACGAAAAGAATAGATACTCTGAGCATCATCCCCCACCACACAGATGTTTTGAAAACGATCCGAAAGGGCTTTGACAATCAGGTACTGGGAGTGGTTGGTATCCTGGTACTCATCCACCAGAATGTACTTGAAACGGTTTTGGTATTTGTGCAAAACCTCTGGAAATCGGGTGAGCAGTTCGTTGGTACGTAAAAGCAGATCGTCAAAGTCCATAGCCCCAGCCTTAAAACAGCGCTCCACGTAATTGTTGTAGATCTCCCCTAGCCTTGGTCTTTTTGCCATGGCATCGGCTTCCATCAATTCGGGATTCTGAAAATAAGCCTTGACTGTGATTAGACTGTTCTTATAAGAGGAGATTCGGTTCTGAATCTGTTTGTATTTGTAAACGTCCTTGTCGAGGCCCATCTCTTTGATGATGGCCGAAATAAGGCGCTGAGAATCCTGGGTATCGTAAATGGTAAAATTACTCGGAAAACCCAAGTGCTTGCCGTCGTGCCGTAAGAGGCGTGCAAAGACCGAGTGAAAGGTCCCCATCCAGAGATTTTTCGCCTCGGCATCCCCAACAATTCCGGCGATACGGGACTTCATTTCGCGGGCGGCCTTGTTCGTAAAGGTCAAGGCAAGGATATTGAAGGAATCAACTCCCTGTTCCATCAAGTGTGCAATTCGGTACGTCAGTACCCTGGTCTTGCCCGACCCTGCACCTGCAATTACCATCAAAGGCCCGTCCTTATGCAGAACAGGGGCTCTTTGGGCATCATTCAATTCATCTAAATAGGGCATGTTGGAATTCTACTTTGGGAAATTTCGCGATAAAGAATCGAAATTAGTAATCTTCCTGAGGATCAAAAAGTCAAGCCCTTAAAAATTGATATATTTAGCAGAAGTAATTCTACACACAAGATTTTACCCTATGAGACATGTATTTCTGGCCCTTTCTCTGGTATTGGGCGCCTCCCTCTATGCTCAAAACAGCATTGCGGAAAAAGAATTTCTAAAAATTGAAAAGAAAGTCATTGAATGGCGGCATGATATCCACCAAAATCCAGAACTGAGCAACCGCGAGTTCAAAACGGCAGAAAAAATAGCCAAGCACCTCAAAAGTCTCGGGATCGAGGTGCAAACAGGAGTAGCGCATACCGGGGTAGTCGGAGTACTCAAAGGAGACCTTCCCGGTAAGGTTGTTGCTTTACGAGCCGATATCGATGCCCTGCCGGTTACCGAGCGCAATGATTTGCCTTTCAAATCCACCATGACCTCAGAGTTCCTCGGCGAAAAGGTTGGCGTTATGCACGCCTGTGGCCACGATACCCATACCGCTATTTTGATGGGGGTCGCCGAGATCCTTTCTAAAAACACAGACAAGATCAAAGGGACGGTCAAATTTATTTTTCAACCAGCAGAGGAAGGTCCACCACCGGGTGAAGAAGGAGGTGCTTTATTGATGGTGAAAGAGGGTGTTCTGGAGAACCCCAAGGTGGACGTAATCTTTGGATTGCACATCAATTCCCAAACCCCTGTGGGCATGATTCGCTACAAGCCCGGAGGAACCATGGCAGCAGCGCAATCCTTTACGATTAAAGTCAAAGGAAAGCAAAGCCATGGGTCTCAGCCATGGGCAGGTGTTGATCCGATTCTCATCAGCGCAAAAATTATTGACGGTCTTCAGACCATTATTAGCCGAGAGGCGAATTTGACCAACGAAGCGGCAGTCATCACGGTAGGTAAAATCAAAAGTGGAGTTCGTTTTAACATCATACCAGAAAGTGCCGAAATGCTGGGTACCATCCGTACCCTCGATTACGACATGAAAGACCACATCAATAAGCGCATGGAAGAGATGGTCACCTCTATCGCAGAGGCCTATGGAGGGAGTGCTACGATCGAAATCAAGGACGCTACAGACATCACCTACAACAGCCCTGATCTTGTCGCTCAAATGCTACCGACCCTTCGCCGTGTAGCGGGAAGGGAACAAGTTATTCAACAAAAAGCCATTACAGGAGCGGAGGATTTCTCCTATTTTCAGCGAGAAGTGCCCGGCTTTTTCTTTTTCTTGGGCGGAATGACGCCCGGAAATAAAGAATCATTTCCGCACCATACCCCCGATTTTAAAATTGATGATGCGGGCATGCTCTTAGGGGTACGATCTCTTACGGAAATGACCCTGGATTACTTAAACCAATAAACCTACATGGAACTATTCTCCTGGATACCCTGGTGGGGCTGGGTGCTCATCGCCTTGCTCCTCGTTGGACTTTGGGATATCTTTTTTCAACGCGCCCACACCATTCGGCATAATTTTCCGATTGTAGGGCATCTGCGGTATTTACTCGAAAGTATTGGCCCGGAAATGAGGCAGTATTTTGTGGCAAACAACCGCGAAGAACTGCCTTTTAACCGCATTGAAAGGGGCTGGGTCTATGCTTCGGCTAAAAAGGAGAACAATTACGAAGGATTTGGAACCGATCGGGACATCTATGCTCATCAGCATATATTCGTCAAAAATGCCCTGATGCCTTTTAAGTTGGGGCATAAACATCCGCACAAAGAAGAGCCGGACTTCATCCCTTGTGCCAAGATCATGGGGGCTGCTCACAAAAGACGAAAGCCTTTCCGTCCAGCTTCCATTATCAATATTTCGGCCATGAGCTTTGGCAGTCTTTCTGCTGCAGCCGTATCGGCCATGAATCATGGAGCTCAATTGACCGGAGCCTACCACAATACCGGTGAAGGCGGCCTCTCCCCTTACCACCAGCACGGGGCTGATGTGATATTCCACTTTGGTACCGGTTATTTTGGAGTACGGAATGCTCATGGGGAATTTTCTATGGAAAAACTTAAGCTCCTGGTGGAGGACAACCCCCAAATACGGGCCATAGAAATCAAACTTTCCCAAGGAGCAAAACCGGGTAAAGGCGGGGTTCTACCCGGTAAAAAGATCACCAAAGAAATTGCAGAAATCAGAGGAGTCGTACCAGGGATCGATGTTCTTTCTCCTTCTGGTCATTCCGCTTTTTCCTCTATAGAAGGCCTCGTTGATTTTATTGAAGATATCGCAGAGGCCACTGGATTACCCGTCGGAATCAAGGCAGCTATCGGAAAGACGGGCGAATGGGAGGCCCTGGCGAAACTGATGAAAGCCACAGGCAAGGGACCGGATTTCATTGCCATTGATGGAGGCGAAGGAGGTACAGGCGCAGCTCCTCCGAGCTTTGCCGACCATGTTTCTTTGCCTTGGGTCTACGGTTTTGCGGCTATTTACCGCATCTTCCAATCCCATGGACTAGATCAAGACCTGGTCTTTATCGGGAGTGGAAAACTAGGCTTTCCGGCCAAAGCCGCTATGGCCTTTGCTATGGGAGTCGACTGCATCAATGTGGCCCGAGAAGCCATGATGAGTATTGGCTGTATTCAAGCGCAGATCTGCCACACTAACCGCTGCCCTGCTGGCATTGCTACCCAAAATCGGTGGCTGCAATCGGGGATTGACATTCCATTGAAATCCGAAAGACTCGCTCAGTACTTCAAGACCTTCCGAAAAGAACTTCTTGAGATCACCCGAGCCGCTGGATACGAACATCCCTGTCAGTTCACTATGAACGACATTCAGGTCAATGTCGATGACGATTACCTCAGCAGTGACCTCTCTAAAGTGTACAAATACCAAAAGACCGAAGTACCATTTGAATCCACAGTTGATCTACTTAATTGCCCGGCCTTGGGATCAAGAAGCAAATAATTGCCAAAAAGTATCCTAAATTTGGGATTGCATCGTTATTCCAATAGACACAAAAGCTCAAAAATGAAACAGATCCTATTCCTTTTGCTTGTACTGGCTTTTAGCTTACCCCTGCAGGCGCAAAAAAAGAGTGAACTGCTCTACGAAATACAACTCCTCAAAAAAGAAATTCGCAGCTGGCAAGACTCAGTGGCACAGGTCAAAAAAGCCAAAGCAGCGAGTGACGGACGCGTCCAGGCCGTTGAATTTGAATTGGAGCAAATCCGAGAGACCAATGCCAATTTGTTGGAAAACCTCAACAAATTCACCACCCAGTCTGTTCAGCGTACCGAGAATATCGGAAAGTCACTAGAGGATCTTCGCGAAAAGGAACAAAAGCTACAAGCCCTAAGGGATCGCATTGGAGCTAATGATTCTCTTACGCTTAAGTTGCTGACAGAATTGCGCGGATTTGTGGATGAAACCAAACAGCTCAAAGTCGAGAAAGGTGCGATTACCTTTGTGTATCCGAGTACCGCATTTTATCCTGCAGACAGTTTGAACGCCAATGGTTTGGTTAAAAAACTGGAAAAGGTGATGACCGACAATCCCGAAGCACAGCTTATTTTAAGAGGTGAAATTGCTTCCTACCAGAGTCCGGATTACGAGCGCGCCAAGACCTTATACGGAACTCCTCCCCTGCTTAAAAAGCTCAGTGAGTATCTTCAAAGGGAAGGCAGTCCACTAAAAGGGCGAATTCAAACGTTACATGATAAGAGTACGCGATCTGATATTTATTTTCAGGTAGTACCGGATTACGCACTCTTTTATTTACAAACCCGAGAAACCCTGAAATAAACATTCCCCATGAACGGAGCTGATATTTTACAACTCTTTGCCTACCTCTTGCCGGCTGTAGTTACCGGTGTGATTGCCTTTTACTTTTTCAGACTGCACACCCAAAATGAAGATGGAAGAAGGCGTTTTCTCTTGCACAAAAACTCTCAAAAAGAAACCCTTCCCGTGCGCCTGCAGGCTTATGAGCGTATGGCCCTCTTTCTTGAGCGCATCAGTTTGACCAGTCTTGTGGTCCGCGTGGCTCCACAAACAGATAAAAAGAACGAATACGAAAACCTACTGGTTCGTCAAATCGAATCGGAATTTGAGCACAACTTGTCACAACAAATCTATTTGAGTGATGAGTGTTGGAGCATTATTAAGGCGGCCAAGAATGCCACGATTCAGTCCATTCGGTCTGCAGGAATGAGCGAAATCGAGACGGCTGATAAACTTCGAGAGGCCATCTTAAGTCAGGCCATGGATAAAACAGCTCCTTCTACAACGGCTTTGGCTTATATCAAAAAAGAAATCGGGGATCTCTGGTAGACTTATTCTTGTAAGTCTGGCTCAATCGGCATTTCGTCTGTTTGCTTGTTGCGAGCATACAGGTACCCTCTCTTCCACCAGCGGGTCATTTTTTCCTTGTCAAAAATCAGGGAATTGGTGGTCAGTACAGCGGGAGTATAATAGAGGTTAATGATCGCATCGTGGTGATTAGCGACCAGCTTGCCTATCCGGATATTTTGGTTTTCTATACGGTCCAGAACAAAGCCAAACATATTGGTAATCAATTCAAAAGGATTTCTTGAGGGCATACGGTTGTAGTAACTGACTTCGGTCCGCAAGACCACAACGTCTACTTCCGTCGCACCGCGTTTTATCGCTTCTTCGATGGGAACTAGACTCCCTAAGCCCCCGTCGGCGTACTCGCATCCATTTTTACGTACCAGACTCATAAAGGGCGTATAATTCGCCGAAATCCAAATCCAGTCCAGGAATTCGTCGTAATCGTAATCCCGAATACTTTTGTATTCAATCTGATTCAAGGAAAGATTCGATACAGTTACCACCACGTCCTTACTCCCTTGCTTCAGGGCGTCGAACTCCCGATAAGAAATACTGCTGCGGATCAGCTCCCTCAGGTTCTCACTCTCTCCGAAGGTCTTTTTACCCTTCAAAAATCGCCTTACCACATTCCAGTGGTTGATCGAAATAAACTCCGATCCGTGCTTGCGTTCTATTTTAAAGGGGCAGCTGTTGAATATACTGTCTTGATCAACCGAAGAATAGATCTCTTTGATCTTATCCACCTTGCCCAAGGCCAAGTGCGACAGCAAAAGACTGCCTGTGGAAGTACCCACAAAAATATCGTAATCCCGCTTTGCCTCTTCAATCAGAAACTGGGCTACTCCGCCTGCAAAGGCACCTTTACTTCCTCCTCCGGATATAACTAAGGCCTTCATTCTGTAGATTTTGACAGTTCGAGTAATTCACGCAATCGCTTTTGTTCTTGTTCAGAACGCTCTGGCAGGCCTTTTTCGTACTGTTGCCGAATCGTAGGGTCCTTGAGCAATTCCAGGATTTGCTGGCCTGCCGCCTTGCGGATGCGCCATTTGTGATGAACACTGAGGCGCAGATAGGCATTCAGAATAAAAGGGGTTCGGTTCCCAAAAGAAGTAGACAGCTGATTGGTCGCCATCAGACGAACCTCTGCAGGATAGGCCGGCGTGGTCAACGCTTTTAACTGCTTGATATAAGGCTGAGCTTCCTCTAGGTTCTGTGCTCCGGCCAAATTCAAAAGGTTCCAAATCACTGCGAATTCGTCGACCATAAAGGGAATCAACCGCTTGGAGCCTTCTAACAGGGTGCCTCTTTCTGCAGGAAACCACCGCCATAGATTATACAAGAGATGATAGCCGACCACAGGATCTTCTTCATTTAAGAAACTGCGATAAAACTCCTGCTGAACCTTCGAAGGATCTTCGGTATTCAATCCAAACAGCAAGGCTCTTCTCAGTTCGCGATCCGGTGCTGACTCCGCTGTATAAAGATCTTTTAAGGCTTTCCAATATTCTTCAAGAGGCAGGCGATCTTCTTGTCCTCTCAAAAGTCGCTTACGCAATGGGGAAGGCATTTCGCGCCTCCAAAAATGCAAGAAAAGAGAATCCTTTTCTACTCCTTTTTGTAGAGCCGATAGTTGCTCCTGCATGCCTAAAAAGGTTCCGATATCAGGGTTCTTTTGGACCAACCACCTTTTTACTTCTGTCCAAGGAAAATCGGTAGACTTTAACCAGTTCTCTTCAAAAAGGGTCCGATCCCCCTCATCCTGCCAAGTCATCTCATCCAGGAATTGATCTACACCGAGGTTTTTAAAACGGTACTTCTGCAAAACCCTTGACATGGATTCCTTAAAAGCCTTGTCCCCTACTTTCTCTCTTAACATCCGGAGGGCCCAGGCACCTTTTTCGTAAAAAGTCAAACTACTGGAACCGGGATCGAGTAAGGACTGACCAACCCCTGCTTTTAGCTGTAGGGCTTTGTCCAGTGCATTCCAGGTGAACCAAGCTTCCCCGCGTATATGGGCTTCCGCCAATTGGGCGTAGTAAGTGGCAAAGCCTTCGTGCAGCCAATGGTCTTCCCCACTGGCCTCTGTGACTAAATTACCCCACCACTGGTGAACCATTTCGTGGGCTTGTACTCCGAGGTAGGATTCCTGAGGTAAGGCGTTCTGATCCTGGACAAACTGATCCGAAAAGAGGGTGCAACTGGCATTCTCCATACCCGCATACAGGAAGTCAAAAACGGGAACTTCCTTGTAGTTATCAAAGGGATAGGGCTGCCCAATTTCTTCTTCTAAAAAATCAAATACCGGGCGGGTGTAATGGTAGGTTCCCGTATAACGAAGACTGTCCTCCGGGTAGAGGTACTGAAAAAGAGGAATCCCACTGGTACTGGTTTGTTTGTATTCTCGGTAATTCCCTAAAGCAATGGCCAACAGATAAGCGCTGATGGGTTGTTTCTGTTCGTAGACCCAGAGTCCTTTTTTAGGCTCACTTTCCGTTTTATTCAAGACTCCATTGCTCAGCAGTTGAAATCCTTGAGGAGCGCGAATGCGCAGACGATAACTCAGCTTAACCCGCATGTCTTCAAAAGAAGGAACCCAATGGCTGTTGTTCTGTCCTTGTCCCTGTGTCCATATTTGCTCATTCCCTTGAATTTGATCGGCCCACCCCAAAAAGTACATGGCTTTGGATGGCGAGGCCGTATATTCGATCTGCAGTTGGTTCTTTCCTTTTTTTGCCAGGCTAATTTTTAGACCGATACGCTGACCATCATAGCTAAACTTCTGTTCCTTTTTGGCCAATAAAACCCTATCAATTACCATGTTTCGGGCGTTGATAAACAGGCTATCTCCTTTGTTCAAAAGCTCAAAATCATAGCGAACACTGCCTTTGACCTGCTTGCTTTGGGGCAGCAAGACAATGTCGATTGTTCCCTGCTTGAAGTCGAAGGAAGACCCCTGAGCAAAAGCTGCCGTACAAAGGGAAAGAAGAATGCAAAGCGAAAACAAATCCCGGAAGCTTCGCGGGAAATCGATCTGGTCCGTCATAGTCAGAAAAGTCTACACAAATTACATAATTTCGTCTTATGAATTCTACCCCAGCTGACATTCCCCTGGCCTATTTTAAAGGGGTTGGAGCCACCCGCGCACAGGTTTTAGCCTCTGAACTCGGGTTGACCTCGGCTTGGGAGGCATTGCAGTGCTACCCCTTCCGCTA
>CAZLGZ010000022.1:0-7467 GCA_964558965.1 uncultured Flavobacteriaceae bacterium | reverse complement strand
ATGGCCCATCCGGAGTTGGAACTCAAAAGCAAATTCGAACAGCAACAACGCTCCTCTTTACAACCCGTCTACCCATCGACCGAAATACTCGGTAAAAAAGGGATTACCCAGCGGCTTTTCCGGGCGATTCAGCAACAGGCTTTTCAGCAGTGCAGAGCCGGTTTAAAAGAGGTGCTCCCACCGAACCTAATAGCGCGACTTCAACTCATCGGTCGAGAGGAAGCCTTCCGGCATATCCACTTCCCTGAAAATGCGGATTTATTGGCCAAGGCCCGTTTCCGACTCAAGTTTGAGGAGTTCTTCTTTATGCAGTTGCACCTTTTAACCAAAAACATACAGCACAAGCAGCGCATCAAAGGCATGCCCTTTGAGAAAGTCGGCAACTATTTCGGGGACTTCTACCAAAACCACCTCCCCTTTGAACTCACAGGTGCTCAAAAAAGGGTGGTCAAAGAAATTCGCAACGACCTGGGGAAACCCATCCAAATGAACCGCCTTTTACAAGGAGATGTAGGTTCAGGGAAAACCATGGTCGCCTTACTTAGTATGCTGCTCGCCGTGGATAATGGATTTCAGGCCTGTTTAATGGCTCCTACCGAAATTCTGGCGCAACAGCACTACAAAGGATTAACCGAGCTCCTGGAGCCTTTGGGATTAGAAATAGGCCTCCTTACCGGTTCGGTCAGCAAGAAAGATCGCCAACCTCTGCTGGAGGGTCTGGCCTCGGGTGAGCTTAAATTGATTGTTGGGACCCATGCCCTTTTGGAAAAACAGGTGGAGTTCCAGCAACTGGGGTTGGCCATTATTGATGAACAACACCGCTTTGGGGTGGCTCAGCGATCCAAGCTTTGGAAGAAGAATAGCATCCCACCTCACATTTTGGTGATGACAGCTACGCCCATCCCACGAACCCTGGCCATGAGTGTTTATGGGGATCTCGACAATTCGGTCATTGACGAAATGCCCCCAGGACGTAAACCGGTCAAAACGGAACACTGGTTCGATAAGAACCGCTTAAAGATGCTCCAGTTTTTAAAACAGGAGATCGCAAAAGGCCGGCAGGCCTATATCGTCTATCCGCTTATCCAGGAATCCTCCAAAATGGATTACAAAGACCTTATGGATGGTTACGAGAGCATTTCGAGGGATTTTCCTCAGCCGCAATACCAAATCTCCATTGTCCATGGGCAGATGAAAGCCGAAGACAAGGAATTCGAAATGCAGCGCTTTGTGCGAGGCGAAACCCAAATCATGGTCGCTACAACAGTCATCGAAGTTGGCGTAAATGTTCCGAATGCCTCCGTCATGGTTATTGAAAGTGCCGAGCGCTTTGGTCTATCTCAATTGCACCAGTTAAGAGGTCGCGTGGGCCGAGGGGCGGATCAGAGTTACTGTATTCTCATGAGCAGTTATAAGCTTTCGGATGAGGCCAAAACACGGATGAGTACCATGGTGAACTCCCAAGATGGGTTTCAGATCGCAGAAGTGGACCTTCAACTACGGGGACCAGGGGATTTATTGGGTACCCAACAAAGTGGGGTCCTCCAGCTCAAAATCGCTGATTTGGTCAAAGACAACCCTATCCTGAAACGCGCGCGCAGCGAGGCCTTCGACATTCTAAAAGACGATCCCAAGCTCGAGAAACCCGAGCACCAACTGATGAAACGCCAATACCAGCTTCTCTACAGCGATAAAGCCCTATGGGGGTATATCAGTTAAAGGATATAATCTGTACTCAAGAAATTACTCACCTTCGCCTCCAGTAATTGCTCAACGGTCTCGTTGTTGATTTCGTTATCTTTAAAAGCGACAAAGGTTCGAATCGAAAAGGATCGCAGGGCATCGTGTACACTGAGGGTCGCTTGAGCAGAATCTTTTCTTCCCGTAAACGGATAAACGTCCGGACCGCGTTGGCAAGAGCTGTTTAGGTTTACGCGGCATACTAGGTTCGCCAGGGTATCAATCAAGGGAGAAAGGGTATAAACGTCTTTTCCGAAGAGGCTCACCTGCTGTCCGTAATTGGATTCCGCCATATCGTCCAGGGGCTCACTGATTTCTTCAAAGGATACCACCGGAATAACCGGGCCGAACTGCTCCTCCTGATAGACGCGCATATCCTTGGTCACGGGGTAAAGTACCGCAGGCCAGATGTAGTTGTCAAAGCGCTCGCCTCCCCTTTCATTTAAAATCTTGGCCCCTTTGGCCAACGCATCATCAATGAGTTCCTGAATGTAAGCGGATTTACCAGGCTCGGGCAGTGGAGTCAACTTCACCCCCTCATCCCAGGGATTTCCGAAGGGCAGGGAATCGACTGCCTTGCTGAACTTATCCAAAAAGGCCTCTTTGATATCCTGATGCACATAAACCACCTTGAGCGCCGTACAGCGCTGACCGTTAAAAGAAAGGGTTCCCGCAATACATTCATTTACACTGAGGTCCAGGTTGGCATCCGGAAGCACTACCGCCGGATTCTTGGCTTCAAGCCCTAGAACAAGACGCAAGCGGTTGCTCTTAGGGTGCTGTTCCTGAAGGGCATTCGCCGATTTACTGTTTCCGATAAGGGCCAGGACATCGACTTTTCCGCTCTGCATAATTGGGGCGGCAACCGCTCTTCCTCGTCCAAATAAGATGTTGACGACTCCTTTAGGGAAACAAGATTGAAATGCTTCCATCAAAGGTGTGATGAGCAATACTCCGTGTTTGGCCGGTTTAAAGATGGTTGTATTTCCCATGATGATCGCGGGGATCAACAAAGCAAAGGTTTCGTTTAGGGGGTAATTATAAGGCCCTAAACAAAGTACTACCCCCAAGGGGCCGCGACGGATGTGGGCATAAACGCCGTCGTGCTTGTGGAATTTGGCCGAGTTGCGGTCCAGGTCCTTGTACTCCTCGATAGTATCGTAGATGTACTCCACCGTACGATCAAACTCTTTATAGGAATCCGGTTCTGATTTTCCGATTTCCCACATCAACAGCTGCACCACCTCTTCCCGCTTGGTCTCCATCTTCTTAACGAAATTCTCCATGCATTCAATACGGTCCTTCACCTTCATGGTAGGCCAAACCCCTTGGCCTTTATCATAAGCCGCACAGGCCGCGTCCAAAGCCTCCAAAGCCTCTTTTTCACCCATAGTAGGAATGCTTCCCAAGAGTGTGGGGGCGTATTCTTCGGTACTGGAAATAGTGCTGTAAACCTCTGTGGTTTCTCCCTCCCATTGACGCAACTCACCCCCTAGTAAATAGGCTTTCTGGTGAATCACCTCCTTGATCTGTCTGTTTTCAGGAATGGGTTTATTGGTGATCGTTTTCATTGATGTTGTTCTTTAGTTATACGAGGTATTCAAAGAGATCCGGCTTGGGGTTGATGTATTCCCCAAAGAAGTTGCGGTCTTTCATCCGCTGCATCAAAGGCTCGAGATCTTCTGCTCGGCGCAGTTCGATACCTACAATTGCCGGAGCGTTTTCTTTGTCGTTCTTTTTTGAATATTCAAAATGGGTAATATCGTCATCCGGCCCTAGAATTTGAGCAACAAACTCTTTAAGTGCACCAGGGCGTTGCGGAAAACGTACAATAAAATAGTGCTTTAACTGACCAAAGAGCAGGGCTCGTTCTTTGATTTCGGCCATGCGGGTAATATCGTTATTACTACCCCCCACGACGCAAACCACTCGCTTGCCTTTTATTTGATCCTTTAGTTTATCCAGGGCGGCAATGGTCAGGGCTCCTGCAGGCTCCACCACGATAGCATCGCGGTTGTAGAGTTCCAGGATATGCTGACACACCCTTCCTTCCTCCACCGTAATCATATCGGTTAAACGATCCTTGCAAATCGAAAAAGTCAATTCCCCAACCTGCTGAACTGCGGCACCGTCAATGAATTTATCAATGCTCTCTAATTTTATGCATTTCCCTGCTTCTAAAGAAGACTTCATCGATGGGGCTCCACTGGGTTCCACCCCGATAATCTGAGTGTGAGGTGAAAGCGCCTCAAAAGACCCAATTAAGCCAGAGCAGAGGCCTCCTCCACCGACAGCAGCGATAACCATATCGATGGACTGATCCGCTTGCTTGAGGATTTCGAGTCCAACAGTGGCCTGGCCTTCAATTGTTTTTGGATCGTCGAAAGGGTGAATAAAGGTTCTTCCTTCGGCCTCGCAATACTGCCGGGCCGCGCCATAGGCATCATCAAAGGTATCCCCCTCCAAAATGACCTCTACATACTCTCCTCCAAAAAGGCGGGTTTGATCGATCTTTTGTTTCGGGGTAACCACAGGCATAAAGACAGCCCCTTTTACCTTGAGATGAGCGCAGGCAAAGGCCACCCCTTGAGCGTGGTTTCCTGCACTCGCACAAACCACCCCACTGGTCAATTCTTCAGGACTCAGCGAACTGATTTTGTTGTAAGCTCCTCTGATTTTATAGCTCCTCACCCTGTGCAAATCTTCGCGTTTTAGCCAGATTTCAGCACCGTACTTTTTGGAAAGACGGATGCTCTTTTGCAGAGGGGTTGGATCTGCTACCTCCGCAATGCGTTGGGCCGCCTGATAGATATCAGCCAGGACAGGAAAATACGGTTGGGTAACAGCAGAGGACATAGGTCTTATAATGGTTTCATTGCGGTCATGGAAGCACGGAGTCTTTCTCCGACCACTTCGACTGGATGCTCGCGAATGGCTTTGTTAACAGCGATCAGTTGACGGTTATCGACTTCGTTTGATCCGGCAGCATAAGCCTTTCCGATCACATCGGTACTCACTCCTGCCATAAAATCTTTAAGCAAGGGTTTACATGCATGGTCAAAAAGGTAGCAACCGTATTCCGCTGTATCCGAGATCACCCAGTTCATTTCAAATAGTTTTTTACGTGCAATAGTATTGGCGATCAGTGGTGTTTCGTGCAGAGACTCATAGTAAGCAGATTCAGCGATGATTCCTGCTTCGGTCATGGTTTCAAAAGCCAATTCTACTCCGGATTTAACAAAGGCAACCAAGAGTACACCGTGGTCGTAATAGTCTTGTTCTGAAATTTCCTGACTTCCTGCCGGCGTCTTTTCAAAGGCGGTCTCACCCGTAGCGGCTCTCCAAGCCAACAGATTTTTATCTCCTTCCGCCCAGTCTTCCATCATGGTCGAAGAAAAGGTACCACTCATGATGTCGTCCATATGCTTTTGGAAAAGAGGACGCATGATCTCCTTGAGCTCCTCTGCCAGGTCGTACGCTTTGATTTTAGCAGGATTGGATAATCGGTCCATCATATTGGTGATACCACCGTGTTTAAGCCCTTCTGTAATGGTTTCCCATCCGTATTGAATAAGCTTGGAAGCAAACCCAGCATCCATACCGTCGGCCACCATTTTGTCAAAACTCAGGATGGAACCGGTTTGCAAGAGACCACACAAAATAGTCTGCTCTCCCATTAAATCACTTTTCACCTCCGCGACGAAGCTGGACTGCAATACACCTGCCTTGTGTCCTCCTGTTCCAACGGCATAGGCTTTCGCTTGTTCCAAGCCTTTACCTTCAGGGTCGTTTTCGGGGTGTACAGCGATGAGTGTAGGAACACCAAAGCCCCTTTTATACTCCTCACGTACTTCAGATCCCGGACTTTTTGGAGCGACCATAATGACAGTCAAGTCTTCGCGAATTTGCATGCCTTCTTCCACGATATTGAATCCGTGAGAGTAAGAAAGCGTGGCTCCCTTTTTCATCAGAGGCATCACCGTGCTGACCACTTTGGTGTGCTGCTTGTCCGGAGTGAGGTTGATCACCACATCCGCCGTCGGAATCAATTCGTCAAAGGTCCCCACCGTAAAGCCATTCTCACTGGCATTGACAAAGGAGGTTCTCTTCTGTTCAATGGCCTCTGGTCGAAGAGCATAAGAAACGTCTAGACCAGAATCCCTCATATTGAGTCCTTGGTTCAAGCCTTGGGCTCCACAGCCGACAATGACGATTTTTTTGCCTTTTAGTGCTTCTACACCTTCTTTAAATTCATAACTGTCCATAAATCGGCATTGGCCGAGTTGGCGAAGTTGTTCTCTAAGCGGTAATGAATTAAAATAATTGGACATGAATCGGTTCTTTGTTGAATATGGGGATGTCCCCGTTTTTTGGTTTATAAATGTTGTTTTTCTTCTATTTCGGCCAGCAACTCACGAATCGGCATGGCTTCCTTACTTACCGCAATGCGTCCGGATCGAACAAATTGCATGATACCGTAAGGCTCCAATTGATGATACATATCTTCGATCTCGTGTCGGCGACCGGTTTTGGCCAAGACGAAAAAGTCTCGGGAGACCGTGACAATTTGGGCATGGCTGGCCTTAATGATGTTTTGGATTTGTCTTTCGTCAAAAAGTAAATGCGAAGCGATTTTAAATAAGGCCGTGTCCTGGAAGATGATCTCGTCGTCTTCGTGGTAATAGGCCTTAATCACCTCCACTTGCTTCTCGATTTGCTGGACGATTTTACGGGTCCAATCCTCCGTAGTGAACACCACTATGGTGAATTTAGAAACGTCTTTAATTTCTGATTTAGAGACATTTAGACTCTCTATGTTGATGTGACGTTTCAAGAATATCCCTGAAATACGGTTCAAGAGTCCGACATTGTTTTCGGAATAAACAGATATGGTGAAATACTTGGTTTCCATCGTGTTTTTTGAATTAAGACAAGCGGATATCAGAAACAGAAGCACCCGACGGAATCATCGGAAAAACATTGTCTTCCTTCTCGACACGCACTTCTAAGAAATAGGGTTCTTTGGACGCCATCATTTCAGCAATTGCATCGTTGAGGTCTTCTCTTTTCTCGACTCTGCGCGCTTTGATTTGATAGCCCTCTGCGATTTTGACAAAGTCAGGATTGACCATGACCGTAGAGGCGTAGCGCTTGTCAAAGAACAGCTGTTGCCATTGACGGACCATGCCGAGGAAGTCGTTATTGAGTACAACGATTTTAACCGGCAGCTGGTGCTGATAGATGACCCCTAATTCCTGAATGGTCATTTGGTATCCACCATCACCGATCACGGCGACCACTGGTCTTTCAGGAGCTCCCATCTGGGCTCCAATCGCCGCTGGAAGTGCAAATCCCATGGTTCCCAGTCCACCAGAGGTAATATTACTTTTGGATTGCTTAAAGCGGGCATAGCGACATGCGATCATCTGATGTTGACCTACGTCCGAAACAATCACCGCCTTTTCACCGGAGGCTTCGTTAATCCCTCGCACGACCTCGCCCATCGTCAGGCCTTCTTTGGTTGGGTACAGGTCCCTCTCGATAATTTGTTTGTATTCGATCTGGTGTTTTTCTTCAAACTCCTTGAGCCACTGAGGATGAGATTTCGCCTCAATTTTAGGTAGCAAGCGAGAAAGACTGTCCTTGGAATCCCCGAGTAAAGCCACATCAGCTTTCACATTTTTATCGATTTCGGCCGGATCAATTTCGAGGTGGATGATTTTAGCC
>CAZLGZ010000021.1:0-22994 GCA_964558965.1 uncultured Flavobacteriaceae bacterium | reverse complement strand
GAAAAATGCCCTGTTCGGATTCGCTCTGTTCGGCCTGTTGTTGTGTTCAATCTGCCTTTCCTGTAAACAGGAGACCCCAAAAAAAGAGGAACTTTCCGCAATAACAGCAACAGAATCAGTCGCCAAAGGCTTTGAGATAGAACAAGCCGAGGGCTACAAAATCCTTCATATTCGCAACCCCTGGCCTGGGGAAGCAGTGCACTACCGCTATGCTGTACTACCAGAGAATACGGGAATTGAGCTGCCTTCAGGAGAATTCGATGGAGTGGTTCAATTACCTCTGAAGCGCATTGTGGTTACCTCCACTACCCATATCCCCGCCCTTGAAGAACTGGGTGCCTTGCACCGACTGGTAGGCTTTCCAGGAGTAAAGTACATCTCCAGCGCCGCGGCCAATACCCGAATTAAAAACGGACAAATCAAAGAAATTGGCCCGAATGGTCAATTGAACGTAGAAGAAGTACTTGCCCTCCAACCCGATGTCGTGATCGGCTATGGGATGGGTCCCGATAACCGAAGTTTTGAGGCCCTTCAAAGAGCCGGTGTTCCCGTGGTCCTCAATGGCGACTGGACCGAGACGCATCCTAGGCAAAGCCGAATGGATTCGCTTTTTCGGGCTGCTTCTGGATAAGGAAGAAGAAGCCGATGAATACTTCACTGCCCTTGGTCAACGCTACAAGGAAGCTAAGGAACTTGTCGCCAAAACAGAAAACAAACCCCTGGTCTTGAGTGGAGCCGTATTTAAAGATGTCTGGTATGCTCCCGCAGGAGAAAGCTGGGCCGCTACTTTTTTAAGAGATGCTGGTGCCGACTACCTCTGGAAGGAAGAAAAAGGAACCGGTAGCCTTTCCCTGAGCTTGGAAGAGGTCCTAACCAAAGGTTCCAAAGCACAAGCCTGGGTGGCTCCCAGTCAGTTTACCAGTTATACCGCCTTAAAAGAATCGAGTGTCCATTACAGCGCACTACCCGCCTTTCAAAATAAAAAGGTGTTCACCTTTTCAAAAACAATAGGAGAAGGTGGTGGGGTACTCTACTACGAATTAGCCCCCTATCAGCCGGATGTGGTGTTAAAAGACCTCATTCACCTCCTTCATCCGGAAGTACTGCCTGATTATCAACCCTTCTTTTTTCTTCCCTTGGATCCATGAAAAAAGCTGAGCACACTCCGGGAATTCGCTGGCTCGCCTTGATCGCTGCATTGGTGATCAGTGTGTTTCTCAATCTGGGAATGGGATCTGTCCGTCTTTCATGGTCCGAACTTTGGGCCGACGGTGAAAGTCTGAATAGTGCTCAGTATGTTCTGCTGAACTACCGCTTACCTAAAGCCCTGGCCGCCATTTGTACCGGAGCAGGACTTTCACTCTGTGGTCTTTTGATGCAGACCCTTTTTAGAAATCCATTGGCAGGGCCTTTTGTATTGGGCATTAGTTCAGGAGCTGGCTTAGGTGCCGCCCTGCTGCTTTTGGGCAGTTCGGCCTTGATGGGTACAGTAGGTGCTGTTACCCCTTCAAGCGGGCTTCTCATATTGGCTGCCAGCATCGGTAGCCTCGGAGTACTTTTACTGGTTGGAGCCATGGCCAAATACGTTCAGGACACCCTTTCTTTACTTATTGTAGGCTTAATGCTCGGAAGTGTTACCACGGCTTTGGTCGGTGTGATGTCTTATTTTTCTTCTTCGGAAGCCCTACAGCAATACATCTTTTGGAGCTTTGGCAGTTTGGGAGGAATGTCCTGGCCACAAGTCATTTTACTCCTGGTGTTCACCTTTGTTGGAATCGTACTTGCCCTGGCGATGATCAAGGGATTAGACGGTTTTTTACTGGGAGAAGATTACGCCCAGTCCATGGGGATTTCGCCCGATCGAATTCGGTTGGGTTGTATTATCGCCGCTGGCCTTTTGGCCGGCAGCTGCACGGCTTTTGCCGGACCCATTGCTTTTGTTGGTCTTGCTGTGCCTCATATTGCGCGGCAGCAGATCAAAGAGATGGGGCACCGGTATCAGATCCCTGCAGTTCTTCTTTACGGTAGTACCATCTTGCTTCTTTGTGACAGCCTGGCGCAGTGGCCCGGTTCAGCCTATGTACTGCCGATCAATGCGATCACCTCGCTTTTCGGGGCACCTGTGGTTATTTGGATTGTTCTCAAACAAAAAAGACTGCGATTTTAAGATGGAAAAAAACGCACTTTTCGATATCCAAAACCTCAAGATAGGCTATTCCCTTAAAGGAAAGAGCTCCCACTCGGTTGCTAAAAACCTCAATCATCAATTCAAGTCAGGGGAACTCCTCGCTTTGATAGGTGTCAATGGAATCGGAAAATCTACCTTGAT
The DNA here is from genome assembly GCA_964558965.1 of uncultured Flavobacteriaceae bacterium. GTDB lineage: Bacteria > Bacteroidota > Bacteroidia > Flavobacteriales > Flavobacteriaceae > Aureicoccus. Next base: position 20,665 of record CAZLGZ010000021.1, on the reverse strand, counting down.
TAAAACCCTCACTGGATTAATGCCAGCTCTCGGGGGAAAAATGCTCTTGAAGGGGCTAGAAGTAGAAAGCTTTACACCTGTACAGAGAGCCCGACTAATTTCGCTTGTATTGACCCGAAAAAATGCGGCTCCGAATCTGCTGGTCAAAGAGGTTTTGGCTTTAGGCAGGCAACCTCACCTCAATTGGTGGGGGCAACTTCAAGGCGAAGACCACCGTATCATTCAAGAAGTAAGCAGCCTACTTTCTTTAGATCGTCTTTTAGAAAAGAACTGCACCGAATTGAGTGACGGGCAGCTTCAAAAGGTTCTTTTGGGACGGGCTATCGTGCAGGATACTCCGCTTATACTTCTGGACGAACCCACGACTCATTTAGACCTGGAGCACAAAGCCGAACTCCTACGTCTGCTCAAACAACTTTGCCGCGAGAAGGGCAAAACCATTCTGTACAGCACCCATGATATTGAATGGGCTCTTGAAATCAGCGATCGAATTTGGTTTATGGACGGAAAGGACAATCCGGTCTTTACGCCTGAAGAAGGGATTGCTTCTGGCCTGTTTGACCGACTATTTTCGCGGGAATTCCTGCAGTTCGATCGGCAAAACCGCCGATTCAAATTGCAGTAATTTCGGTATCTTTAATTGAAATTTTCATTCCCAATGACCTTAGACCCTTTCGTATTTGTATTGCTTCTCTTTGTCACCCTTGTATTGGGAGGACTGCTTGGATTCTTTGTACAAAAGAAGCTGGGCCAAGGGCAGGAAGGGCTCTGGGCCGAAAGACAGCTTCAACAAGAAAAGCAGGCAGATGAACTCCGCGGACAACTGCAGAAATCTGAGGAGATTAAACAGCAGATTTTACAGGAGCAGGAAGGGCTTAAGCTTAAACTTCAAGAAAGTGAACTCCGCCGAGAAGGAGTGGTCAAACAGCTAGAAGATCAAAAAGAAGAACTGGAAAAGCTGCAGGAAAAATTCACCTTGGAGTTTGAAAACCTCGCTCAGAAAATTTTGGACGAGAAAAGCGAAAAGTTTGCCGTTCAGAACCAGAAAAACATCAAAATCATTCTGGATCCTCTAAAAGAAAAAATCAAACAGTTCGAAACCAAAGTTGATGATACCCAAAAGGCCAATATTGGGATCCATGCGGCCCTCAAGCAACAATTAGAGCATCTTCAAGCCCAAAATATGAAGATGACCAAAGAAACCGAAAACCTGACCAAAGCCCTGAAAGGGGACAGTAAAATGCAAGGAAACTGGGGCGAATTGGTTTTGGAGCGCGTCCTGGAAAAATCTGGTCTTGAAAAAGACCGGGAGTACAGCGTGCAACAGAGTCACCTGGGAGAAGACGGTCAACGCCTGATGCCTGATGTGATCATACACCTGCCAGATGGCAAAAAGATGATTGTCGATTCCAAGGTCTCCCTGACCGATTACGAGCGCTATGTCAATGCTGAATCCAAAGAAGATCAACAAAAGGCGCTGAAACAGCACATGGTTTCACTTCAGCGGCACATCGATCAGCTTTCGGCCAAAAAATACGAGGATCTATACCAAATGGAAAGCCCCGATTTTGTGCTTCTCTTTGTTCCCATAGAACCTGCCTTTGCCCTGGCCATGAACCACAGCAACGACTTCTATGTCAAGGCTTTCGAAAAGAACATTGTGATCGTGACCCCGACTACCCTATTGGCGACCTTGCGAACCATTGACAGCATGTGGGTGAACGAAAAGCAGCGCAAAAATGCCATCGAAATCGCCCGTCAGGCTGGAGCATTATACGATAAGTTTGAGGGCTTTGTCGGCGACCTCACCCGGGTGGGTAAACGTATGGATGATGCTAAAAAGGAATACGAAGGGGCCATGAATAAGCTGGTACTCGGTCGTGGAAACCTGGTGGTCAGCGTTCAAAAACTCAAACAAATGGGGGCCAAAGCCAAAAAAGCCCTGCCTGAGGCCATCTTAAATCGCGCTCAACAACAACCCGAGGCGCCAGACGAAATCGAAAACACTACCTTAACGTCCTAAACCAGGTAAATGAGAAGAATTGTTTCTACCCTTTTATTTTTAATCCTGATCGGCGGTGGCATCTATTTTGCCTTCATCTATTACGCTACTTTTAGCGAGGGAGTGCGGTCTGGAGAGCTGATTAAATTCAGCCACAAAGGGGTCATTGTCAAAACCTGGGAAGGAGAAATCAGTCAAGGTATTTCTGGTGCGCAGATCTTCTCTTTTTCTGTCGAAGACAAGAACCAGGAGGTGGTCGAGCGCATGATTGATTATCAAGGCAAATACGTCAAGGTCACCTATAAAGAGCGCTTTGGCACCTTCTTCTGGTTAGGAGACACCAAGTACTACATCACCAAGGTAGAGCTGGAAGACTCCCCTCACCTCAAGCGCAAGACCGCTACAGAATCTAAAAATTAAGGCAAATAATCAGCCGCATCCCGATCCAGGAACCACTGTAATTGACCGTTGGTTGGTCTTACCAGGTGCGAAGGATATTCATCGTATCCGACTTTTCTGAAGTATAAATCCGCAATGACCTCTGATTTTTGCTCTCCGGCAACCAAAAAGCAAACCTCTTTCGCATTGTTAATCAGAGCACCATTCAGGCTAATTCTCTTCTGACCGCTCTTTGGGTGCTCCGCCACGACACAGTACTCATCGGCCTCCCATAGATCAATTTCGTGCGGAAAAATAGAGGCGGTATGCCCATCATCACCCAGACCCAACATCAGCAGATCAAAGGAGGGCAAAAAGCTTTTCTTCGGCAAGGTATCGTCCAAAAGCGCACCATAACGAAGGGCTTCGCCGGCAGGGTCATCTTCTCCCTGAATACGGTGAACCTTTTCAGGGTCCACTCCTATCTTCGAAAGCAGTTTCTCCTGGGTCATCCCGTAATTACTCTCCTTGTCCTCGGGAGCCACACAGCGCTCATCTCCCCAGTACCAATGCACTTCGTTCCAGGCAACGGCCTGCTTGTAATTGGCTGCTAAAATTTCAAAGGTCAAGCCCGGGGTACTCCCTCCGGAAAGGCAGAGGTGAAATCCATCTCTTTTTGACCGAATTCTTTGGATAAGATAGGCCGCAAAGGCCTCTGCTAGTTCTTCTTTATCTGCGAAAACCGCGCGGTTTCTAAACATGAGTTGCTTAACAAATTACACAATAGCCCGGATCATCAGTCAAGTGTTCTCCTGGGTTTCTCCAATAGCCCAAGCCTTCGATCAACTCGTCAGCATGTTCTGGCCCCCAAACCCCGGCTGCATATCCATACATGCGCACATTGGCTCCTTTTTTCCAATAATCCAGAATGGGATCTACAAATTCCCAGGCCGCTTCCACTTCGTCCGCTCGAGCATAGAGGGTGGCATCCCCTTGCATGGCATCGAGGAGCAAGCGCTCATAGGCCTGCATCACATAAGTTTCGGCTAAAGAGGAATAGTAAAAGTCGAGATTGGCCCGCTCTACCTTAAAGCCCTGACCGGGTACCTTAACTCCGAATTTGATCATCATCCCTTCGTTGGGCTGAATGCGGATGATCAACTTGTTGTCTTTGTTATCCATGCCTACATCCTTGAAAATCTGGTGGTGCGGGGTTTTGAAGTGAATCACCACTTCAGTCACCTTGGTCGGCATGCGTTTGGCTGTTCGCACATAAAAGGGAACCCCTTCCCAGCGCCAGTTGTCTACATAAAACTTGATGGCGGCATAGGTTTCTGTAGTCGAATTGGGATCTACCCCTTCTTCTTCCCGGTAGCCTTTGACCTTTACTCCATCGACCTCGGAGGCCACGTATTGACCCCTGATCGTGTTTTGATGAAGTTCTTCTTCGCTTTTCATCACGCGAAGGGACTTCAGCGCTTTTACTTTTTCGTTTCGTATATCTTCAGGGCGGTTGCTAATGGGTGGCTCCATCACCACCAAAGAGACGATTTGCAAAAGGTGGTTTTGGAACATGTCCCGGACAGCACCGGATTTATCGTAGTACCCCCCTCTTTTTTCTACACCTACCTGTTCTGCATTGGTGATTTCGACATGGTGGATGTAATTTCTATTCCACAAGGGCTCAAAGATGGAGTTGGAAAAACGCGTAACCAAGAGGTTCTGTACCGTCTCTTTGCCCAGGTAATGATCGATCCGGTAGATTTGCTTTTCGTTGAAATACTGCTGTAATCCCTGATTGAGTTCTTGGGCTGAATCCAAGCTATACCCGAATGGTTTTTCAACGATCAACCGTCTCCACCCTTCAACCTGCTTATTCAGATCTTGTTCAGCCAATTTGGCCGCAATGGTCTTGTAGAGAACTGGTGGGGTCGAAAGGTAAAAAATATAATTGCCGCGGGTCCCCATCTGTACATTGATTCGATCAATGCGTTCTTTTAAGGGGCCGTAAGAATCTTTATAACTACCACCGACATCTTCATAGAAAAAGCGACTGGAAAACCGCTTGATATAGTCTTCCCGCAAATCGTCGAGACGTTTCTCTAGATAGGGGCTTTTTTCCACGACTCGGTCCCGAAATTCTTCGTCACTCATCGGGCTACGACTCACTCCTAAGACCGCAAAATTTTCGGGTAGTTGCCGTGCAACGTACAAATTAAAGAGGGCTGGAACGAGCTTTCGGGCCGTCAAATCTCCTGAGGCTCCGAAGATTACCAAGAGTTGGTGATCGGTTTTAGACAGTGGCATAGTAGACGTTGGCTTGTACCCGACGAAGATAAGGTTTATTTTAGGTTCCTCTTTGGAGAAAGCCGGTCAAGACGGGTATACTCCTCGAGATTCAATTGGAAGACAGATGAAAGAACAACACTACGATTTTGGCCTGGTTGGACTGGGTGTTATGGGACGCAATTTTATCCTGAATGTGGCTGACAACAACTTTACTGCAGCCGGTTTAGACGTAAGCCAAGAGCAGGTGGACGCCCTGATAGCGGAAGGAGGAAATCCGGATCGGGTCAATGCAACGACTCAGGCGACTGAGTTTGTATCGTCCCTGAAGCAACCCAGAAGAATTATGATGCTGGTCCCTGCAGGTAAAATTGTAGATCAGGTTATTGCGAACCTTTTACCACTACTCAGTCCGGGAGACCTGTTAATCGATGGTGGAAATTCCTATTATACCGATACAGATCGTCGGGAGGCGGAACTCAAAGAAAAAGGAATCCTCTATCTGGGAGCCGGAGTCTCAGGAGGAGCCGAGGGTGCTCGAAAAGGTCCGAGTATTATGCCCGGTGGATCCCCAGAAGCTTATCCGCTTATTCAACCTGTATTTGAAGCGGCAGCGGCCAAATTTGAAGGAGAGCCCTGTGTTGCCTATATGGGGAAAAAGTCGGCCGGCAACTACGTCAAAATGGTGCACAACGGCATCGAATACGCCTTGATGCAGTTGCTTACCGAGATGTATGACCTGATGAAAAAATCCAGCAACGCGACCAATCTGGAAATGTCTGAGCGATTCAGCGAGTGGAACAAAGGCCGCCTGCAGTCCTTCTTGGTCGAAATTACCGCGGACATTTTGCAGCAAAAAGACTCGCTGGAAGAGGGATTCCTCATAGACCGAATTTTGGATAAAGCTAAGCAAAAAGGCACCGGAAAATGGACCTCTCAAAATGCCATGGATCTGGGCATCCCGGTTCCAACCATTGATATGGCCGTCACCATGAGGGGGCTTAGTGGACTCAAATCCCTAAGGGAGGAGGCTGATGCCAAATACCACCGCCCTATCCCCGAAAACCTCAATCAGAAAGACTTGATGAAAATGGCGGAAGAAGCCCTCTATTTTGGGTTCTTGGTTTCCTACGCACAAGGAATGCATCTGCTCGCAGAAGCTTCCAGTGAATACGGCTATGAGTTGCCCATGGTCGCCATTGCCAAAATCTGGCGAGAAGGCTGTATCATTCGAGCGGCTCTGCTGGAAGATATCGCGCAGGCGTACCAAGAGGAACCCCATTTAAAACACTTACTGCTCGCTCCCTCTTTTGTGGCCAAAGCTCAGAGCTGCGTTGCGTCAACCAGAAGCCTTTTGAGCTACAGCATCAGCAACGGTATTTCTTTACCGGCCTTGTCAACAGCTCTTTTGTATTTTGAGAACTTTACCAGCCGCCGAATGCCGACCAATATGATTCAGGCACAACGCGATTATTTTGGATCGCACACCTACGAACGTACTGACAGAGAAGGGACCTTCCATACAGAATGGTCTAAGATTTAACAAAAAGACCAATCGGTTAGCTGTTTGAGATAGAGGCTTTTCCTTATATTTAGAAATCTAGTAGTAACCTCTATGACCAAATCGGAGTGGAAATCTTTTTTTGACCGAGACTTTCTCAAGAACACCCTGGCCGCCCTTGGTGGAGCCCTGAGTGCACTCTTGATTTACTACCTCCTGACCAGACTCGACAAGAAAAAAGTGAGTCGCCTCGCCTCCGAAAAGGACGGACGCCGCATGCGCTACTTAGGTGGACTGGTTCAGGCCAGTCAAGGCCAAAGTCAGCTTTTTCTTGAAAATTTGAATCGTTTGATCGGCGAAATGAAGACAGGTCCTTTGTACTTCCCTTCCTTGGCGCCGAATAGTCAACAGCACCTGGAAAGACTTTCAACCCTCTTGAATAACGAGGACTACTTCGAAGCCTATATCGATCAATTTGGGCAGGAAAATATGGGAGCCTACCACGAAATGACGTCTTCCGTTGATTTCTTTATCGCTCAAGACAAAGACCTGCGTCAATTGCTGGCTGCCGCCCAAGACGAGGACCTAAAGCGCAAATCGGTCTATCTTTCGATGGTCTACGATCTACTTAAAAGAGGATCTGAAGTCCTTCAACTTGTATCTATTACGGGTACAGAAGGTCATCAGGAAATCAAATCGATCTACGACACCTACCACAGCCAATTTGAATCCTATGAAGATCTGGCTTATCACCAGAATTTATTCATTAAGCCTATGCTTGAGAAAGTCTTCGTACATGTAGGAAAAGAAGACCCTGTGGTTCTGGAACTTTCCACGGCCTTCAAGTCGGCTCACAATTTGTACCGGGAGATCGAGCAGCAACAAATCGAGATGCAAACACGCCTAACCGAGCTGTTGGACGTCTACAAAAATCGAGCGCAACTCTTTCACCAACAGGCCTTACCCATCACAGAAACCTTGAGTTCTTCCGATGAGGAAGGCGACAAAAAAAAGGAAAAGGAAGCCTAAACCTCCTTTTCCCTTTTCTTCTTGTTTTCTAAACTCCTGCCCTATTTAGACAAATACATCTTTCTTCTGGAGTAGAGGTTGTAGAATTCATCGTCCTTCAAGGTATCGATGAACAAGATACTTTCTCCTGTACTCTTCATCTCAGGTCCGAGGTTCTTATTCACATTCGGAAACTTGTTGAAGGAGAATACCGGCTGCTTGATCGCATACCCATCCAAATGCGGCTTAAAGTCAAAGTCCTTGAGCTTTTTATCGCCGAGCATGATCTTGGTCGCATAATTGACATAGGGCTCTCCATAAGCCTTAGAAATAAACGGAACCGTTCTCGACGCCCTTGGGTTCGCTTCAATGATATAAACCGTATCGTCCTTGATCGCAAATTGGATGTTGATCAAACCAACTGTGTTCAAAGCCAAAGCGATTTTACGTGTGTGGTCCTTGATCTGTTGAAGTACGAACTCTCCTAAGTTAAAAGGAGGCAAAGTGGCATTAGAATCTCCAGAGTGAATACCACAGGGCTCAATGTGCTCCATGATTCCGATGATGTAGACATCTTCCCCATCACAAATGGCATCCGCCTCGGCCTCAATCGCTCCATCGAGGTAGTGATCCAACAACAATTTGTTGTTTGGGATTTTGCGAAGCAAGTCCACTACGTGGGCTTCTAGATCCTCCTTGTTGATGACGATCTTCATGCCCTGTCCACCCAATACATAGGAAGGACGTACCAAAAGAGGGAAGTTCAATTCATCAGCCAAAGCCAAGGCCTGATCAGCCGTCTCGGCCACCCCAAATTTTGGATAAGGAATGTTGTGTTCTTTCAAGAGGTTCGAGAAACTTCCTCGATCTTCTGCCAAATCAAGAGATTGGTAGCTTGTTCCGATAATCTTGATCCCATAACGATCGAGCTTCTCCGCCAGTTTAAGGGCGGTTTGCCCTCCCAACTGCACGATCACCCCTTCGGGCTTTTCATGCAGAATAATGTCGTAAATATGTTCCCAGAATACCGGCTCGAAGTAGAGCTTGTCTGCTGTATCAAAATCAGTGGATACGGTTTCGGGGTTGCAGTTGATCATGATGGTCTCGTATCCGCATTCGCTAGAGGCCAATACACCGTGAACACAGCAATAATCAAACTCAATTCCCTGGCCAATACGGTTTGGACCTGAACCCAAAACCAGGATCTTCTTTCGGTCAGTAACCGCACTATCGTTGGCCACAAAGCGCTTTCCGTCCGTGGTTTCTATTTCCTCTTCGAAAGTAGAATAGTAATAAGGAGTCATCGCCTGGAACTCTGCTGCACAGGTATCTACCAACTTGAAAACCCGGTTGATGCCCTGATCCATTCGGCGCTTATGCACTTCACTTTCGTAACATTCCAGCATATGCGCGATCTGACGATCGGCAAATCCTTTCTGCTTGGCTTCCAATAAAAGGGCCTTTGGCAGGGTCTCAATGGAATGCTGGCTAATTTCCTGCTCCAAGAAATGCAGTTCCTCGTATTGCTTCAGGAACCACATATCAATCTTGGTTATTTCGTGGATACGAGTCAGTGGAATCCCCAATTGGATGGCATCGTAGATCACAAAAACGCGGTCCCAGCTGGGTACCGTCAGCTTCTGTATAATTTGCTCGTAATCGGTATAGCCTTTACCATCGGCTCCCAAGCCATTTCGTTTGATTTCGAGGGACTGCGTGGCCTTGTGGAGGGCTTCCTGGAAGGATCTTCCGATTCCCATCACCTCCCCTACAGATTTCATTTGCAAGCCAAGGGTACGATCAGATCCTTCAAATTTGTCGAAGTTCCAACGCGGGATTTTAACGATGACATAATCCAGGGTCGGCTCGAACAAGGCCGAAGTGGACTGGGTAATTTGGTTCTTTAGTTCATCCAAGGTGTAGCCGATGGCCAACTTGGAAGCAATTTTTGCGATAGGATAACCGGTCGCTTTGGAAGCGAGTGCTGAGGATCGAGATACCCGAGGGTTGATTTCAATAGCAATGATATCTTCTTCTTCGTCAGGGCTTACGGCGAACTGAACATTACATCCTCCGGCAAAGTCACCAATGCTGCGCATCATGTGCAAAGCCATATCACGCATACGCTGGAAGGTACGATCAGAAAGGGTCATGGCCGGTGCTACCGTGATGGAATCCCCCGTGTGAATCCCCATAGGATCCATATTCTCGATGGTACAGATAATAACAACGTTGTCATTCTTATCGCGCAAAAGCTCGAGCTCGTACTCCTTCCACCCCATCAAGGCCTTATCGATCATCACCTCGTGAATTGGCGAAACCTCCAGGGCATTACTCAATAAATCATCAAAATCATCCGGGTCGTGGACGATGGCTGCTCCGGCACCACCAAGAGTGAAGGAAGCACGGATGACCAATGGAAAACCGAATTCCTGAGCAATTTCTTTTCCTTTAAGGAAGGAAGTTGCCGCCGCCTGAGGAGGCATCCCAATTCCAATTTTCAACATCAACTCGCGGAACTTCTCGCGGTCTTCCGTAATGTTGATCGCATCGATATCGACTCCGATGATTTCTACTCCAAAGTCTTCCCAAATGCCTTTTTCATCCGCCTCAATACACAAATTCAGTGCAGTTTGTCCTCCCATCGTAGGCAAGACTGCGTCGATATTATCGTGCTTCTTTAGAATTTCGATAATGGATTTTGTGGTCAATGGCTTCAGGTAGATGTGATCCGCCATTGAAGGATCCGTCATAATGGTTGCCGGGTTGCTGTTGATTAGGATCGTTTCGATTCCATCTTCGCGAAGAGATCGAAGCGCCTGTGAACCAGAATAATCAAATTCACACGCTTGTCCGATGATAATCGGTCCAGAACCAATGATGAGGATACAGTTGAGGTCTTTTCTTTTCGGCATAGTGTACTCGTTTTAAGCCCAATTTTCAGGGATTGTGGGGTATTATGTAAAGCAATTTTGAAAAAGGTTCAAAAAAAAGGTGCTACCTGTAAAAGTAACACCTTTTTAATCTCTTATTCGATCATTTATTTCTTGTGACGAGGCTCAGAAGAAACCGATAATTTCTTTCTACCCTTAGCTCTTCTGCTCGCTAGGACTTTTCTTCCGTTGGCTGACGCCATACGCTCTCTAAAACCGTGCTTGTTGCGACGTTTACGTTTTGAAGGCTGATATGTTCTTTTCATTCGATGGTCTCTTTAACAAATTGAGCAGAAGTTTTCTAGAACAGCATGTCGATATCTGTCTAAAAATTCTGGGCGCAAATATACAAAGAGTTTTTAGTAGCGCAAATACATCCGCATTTTTGTTCGCCTTAAAAAACACTATTTTTGCCCCCTACTCCAAAAGAATCAAAAGAGACTATGTTTCACAAAAATATAAAGCTTGTTCTTGTTGCCCTAATTGTCGGTTTCGCCGTCTATCAATTTGTCGAGGGACTGATCGGTAACGGTATCGCTTTACTCCTGCTTTCTACCATTTTTATTTTCTTGTATTTCCGAAATGAAATCATCCTTTTGGCTTTCTTGCGCATGCGGAAGCAGGACCTGGAGGGAACGCAAAAGTGGTTGGACCGCATCAAAAACCCAGAGGCCTCCCTAACCCAGAAGCAACAAGGGTACTACCACTATATGCATGGAATTCTCTTTTCACAAAAGAACCTGACCCAGGCCGAAAAGCACTTTAAAAAGGCATTGAAGTTAGGATTGAACATGGATTATGATGTGGCCATGGCCAAACTAAGCCTCGCCGGTATCGCCATGCAAAAAAGACGGAAAAGAGAGGCTACTCAACTCTTACAGGAAGCCAAAAAGTTAGATAAGAACAATATGCTGACCGATCAGATCAAGGTATTGCAACAGCAGATGAAGAAGATCTAAATAGGCGGCACGGTTCTTGATCGCCTAATGCAGATCAAACACCACCATGAAAAAGCTCTTTTATTTGGGTCTTCTGCTCACGTTGACCTCCTGCTTTCCGACCAAAACGGCGCCTAAAATAAACACCTACAAACTCCAAAAGGCCAAACGGTTTCACTCGAGTCTGCCCAAAGACGTGGCCTTTATTTTTCAGGATAAAAAAGACGAAGGGGCCTTCTATCAGTTTCTGCAGTCCAAGTACAATCTGGATGACGAGCAGATGAATGATGCTATTCCTTTTGTTGTGGATGACAAAACCTACTTCTTCAACTTTTACGAAAGGGATCGAACTTCAGAAGCTTTCTTATTAGGAGCCATGCTTGCTGTAGCGATAGCAGGCGGAGATCCATCCGGCGGAGACTACACCCTCTCTGGAAGTCAAAAGTGGTACATCGCCTTGCTCGTATTCGATGAAGAGGAAAAAGACGCCTTGAATGAGGAGCATCCTCACCGCAAGCGAGTAGTTGCCTATCTCGATCTCCTCAGACGAGAATACTACGGACTTTACAGTCCAATAGAACAAGAATTTAGAACGGGTAATTAAGAGCCGCTGCGGTAGTATCCCTTCTTAGGAATTTCAATAACATAGGATTTCCCACTGCTGTTGTCCAGGTGTGGTTGACGTAACCAAGGGTTGTGGCGCTTGAGCACCTTGTAGCTCAAATCGTATTGCTTCGCAAAATCGGCCCAGCTAGTCACAGCAGAATCGACTTGTACTTCAAAGGTAGGCACCTGTACATAGAGGTCTTCCTCCTCAAACTGAAAACCGTAGTTTTCTGGGTTCGACAGAATTTCTTTGATGGCCATGATTCGGAATACATAGCGGCCTGTTTCTTCGCCGAGCAATAAATCGTAGTAGTTATCGGCTTTTTGGATATCCATGTACTTCTGAATTCCATTAGGACCAGCATTGTATGCAGCCGCCGTCAACGTCCAGGTTCCGAATCGCTCTTTCCACTTTTTTAAATACTCGCAGGCTACCTGAGTAGATTTTTCCAAGTTGTAACGCTCATCTACATTCTTATTGACTTCTAGTCCGTACTCCTTACCCGTGGCACGCATAATTTGCCAGAAACCAGTAGCTCCAGCAGGACTGACTACATTGGTCAAACCACTCTCGGCAACAGCAAGGTATTTGAAGTCATCCGGAATTCCATTTTTGGCCAGAATAGGCTCTATAATCGGGAAAAACTTGTTCGCTCTCTTAATTAACAGAAGGGCGTTCGATTGCCAATAGGTATTGACCAAAAATTCCCGGTCAACACGCTCCATAATTTCGGGATCCGAAAAAGGAACCTTTTCTCCTGCAAAATTAAGATCAGCAGGGATGTCAATCGCCTTGATGTTGTACTCATCTGCTACCTGTCGGTCCGATTGTTCTTTGTCGTCTTCTAATTGGGTGTTGTTTACCGGATCCTGTTGGGTGGCAAAAACAAAACTACCAATAACCAGGGCAAAGCCGATTCCGGCGAAAAAAGACTTAACAGAAGGCGTATTCCGTGACATATCTCAAGAGGTTTAAAACAGCCCTTACAGGGGGTAGGCAAGGGCCGATACATTAATCTGTTCTCGAAGATACCATTTTGCCCCTATTCTCCTTTAAAATCAGGTCGGGAAGCCGTTCATTCAGCCATTTTGCCCGATGAATGACCAAGGTATGGGTTGCACCTTCAACAGAATAACATTCCCCCAAGTGTTGTATCGGAAAAACGGCGTCTTTTGTCCCGTGAATATGCACCAGGCCTGGGATGGGCTCTTCTCTAGACCAATTGACCAACTCGTGAATCCCCCAATCCAAATGGCGTTTGTCAGCCAAGCCCAAATAGCGCTCATAAAGTTTTAAGCGCTTTTCAACAGCCTCACCAAAGGCATAGCGGGCTACCCAATCTAGACGGTTGATCAATTGGGTGGGCAACAAGCGATGGGCGGAAGTATACCGGGCAAACCACATCTTGGGAGGTAATTCCTTCTTGGATTTAATACTGGAGATGATAATGACCTGCCTGGGTTTGCAAAAAGCAGCCATTTCTTGCACGAGTACTCCACCTAAAGATACCCCGATCAAAACGGATCCTTCCGGTATATTTGCGGCACATTTGGCTGCATAAGCTGACAAATCCATGCCCGGTTCCGGTAACTCCCAATCCAGAAAGTGGTTCTGAAACTGGTTTTCGGGTAACCGAATATGTTCAAAGATTTTTGAAGACGCAGCCATCCCTGGCATCCAGTAGATAGGAATAGGCTTTTGATCCTCAGATGGAACCTCATCGACCATATCTCCGCATTCATCGAGTTTGGATAGGAAATTAGCCTTTTTTTAACTAATTTTGTCCTCCTTTTGCAATCGTCTATCCAAATTTTTTTGGAGACGTTAAATGCGGGAAGAAGGCCTTGAGAAAGTCTTCTTTTTTAACCGCTTGCGCTAAAACAAACTATATGAACAACATCGAGATTAAGGACAACAGCTTCCTGCGTCAATTTGAAACTACCGTTAACGGTCATTTGGCTAAAATTGAGTACTCCTCGCAAGAAAGAAAAGTGTTTTTGACCAAGTTGGTTATTCCTGAGGAAATCCAAGTCGAAGGTTTCAAAGAAAACTTCATCAAAGCCGTTCTGCACCATTTGCAAGAGCAAGAAATGAGAGTGGTTCCAACGAGTCCACACATTGCCGGCTTCTTGAGAAAGAATAGACAATACAAAGAAATGTTGCCTGTAGGCATTCGTATCTAAGGGTATTGAAAAAACTAAAAGCCTCCTCTAGGGGGCTTTTTTTATGCCCAAAAATGAACGCAAAAATTAGACCAGTTCCCCACGCATCAGACCCTGTTCATCTATCTCTGTAAAGCGGACGTCTCGAATACTTCCGGCCAGTGAAGGGTCCCATGGAGCACGAAGCTTAACGTAATTGGGACTGAATCCGTAGATGTACCCTTTCTTGTTCTCTTCTTCAAACAAGACCGGCCAGGTTTTCTCCAATTGGCTTTCGTAAAATTGCCTTCTTTTCTTTACGGACAAGGTGCGAAGCATTTTACTGCGCTTTGCGCGAACAGCTTGAGGTACGACCCCTTCCATTTGGGCAGCCTCGGTATTGGCTCGCTCAGAATAAGGAAACACATGCAAGTACGAAATGGGCAGCTCGTGCAAAAAGTGGTAGGTCTTTAAAAACTCTTCTTCTGTTTCGCCAGGAAATCCCACGATCACATCGACCCCAATACAGGCATCCGGCATCGCCGTTTTGATATGGGCCACCCGGTTGCGGTACAAAGGGCTGAGGTAGCGACGTTTCATTTTCTTTAAAATGGTGTCTGATCCACTCTGCAAGGGAACGTGAAAATGAGGCACGAATCGCTTGCTTTGGGCCACAAAAGAAATAGTCTCGTCTGACAAAAGGTTGGGTTCAATAGAAGAAATTCTCAGTCGAGAAATGCCTTCCTGCTCGTCAAGCGCCTCGACCAGCTGTTGGAAGGTGTGCTCGTGGCGCTTATTCCCGAACTCTCCTTTCCCGTAATCACCAATATTCACTCCAGTCAGCACGATTTCGGGCACCCCCTTATCGGCAATTTCTTGCGCTTTCGCCAGAACACTTTCGAGGGTATCACTGCGAGATATTCCTCTGGCCAGCGGAATGGTACAATACGTGCACTTGTAATCACAACCATCCTGTACTTTTAAGAAGGCACGTGTTCGATCTCCGATGGAATACCCTCCCTGGTAGGAATCAACTTCTTCAATACCGCAGCTGTGGTACTCGCCTAGCCCTTCTGGATTGGCTTCCGCTTTGGCTTCCGCATCGGGGTAGCGCTCCAGGAGTTCCTTGAGGTACTGTGGGAGTTTAAATTTCTCTGTTGCTCCCAACACCAAATCAACCCCGTCAACCGCTGCCAGCTCCTCCGGCTTCAGTTGGGCATAACAGCCAATGGCGGCTAAATAGGCCTTGGGATTGCGCTTGTGCGCTTGACGTACGATCGTTTTGAATCGCTGATCGGCATTTTCGGTAACCGAACAGGTATTGATGACATACATGTCTGCTACCTCTTCAAAAGGCACCCGCTCAAATCCCAAGTCTTCGGTCTGTCGAGCAATCGTCGAAGTCTCCGAAAAATTGAGTTTGCAACCCAGGGTGTGAAAGGCAACTTTTTTAGACATGATTCTTATTTTGTTCTATAGGGAGCCGTCATCTCGAATACGGTTTCGAGTATAGCTCGCTCATTTTCATCAAATTCTACCCCGCGTCTGGCCATCATGGCTTCAGCGGTTTCAAAGGCTTTATTGGTTTTGTACTCCGTGTAGCCCGAAGCTCCTCCCCAGCTGAAACTTGGAATGAAATTGCGCGGGAAACCACTTCCGAAAATATTCGCACTCACCCCGACGACAGTACCCGTATTGAACATGGTATTAATCCCTGCCTTGCTGTGATCGCCCATCATCAGGCCGCAAAACTGAAGACCTGTATGGGCAAAACGCCCAGAGGCATAGTCCCACAAGCGTACAGGAGCGTAGTTGTTTTTTAGATTGGAGGTATTGGTGTCGGCTCCTAAATTGCACCATTCACCTAAGACCGAATTTCCGAGGAATCCTTCATGCCCCTTATTGCTATACCCCATGAGGATGGCATTGTTTACTTCCCCCCCAACCTTGCAATAAGGACCAAAGGTGGACGGCCCGTAGATCTTTGATCCCATTTTGAGTTGAGCCCCTTCGCACAGGGCCAGTCCGCCACGAACGATACTGCCCTCCATAATTTTGGCCTCTGAACCGATATAGATCGGGCCATTGTTGGTATTGAGAATACTGCACTCTACCTCGGCTCCTTCTTCTAAAAAGATCAAATTAGAATCCCCTAAAACCGTATTGGTAGAAGAAAGTTCCTTAGAGGATCGCCCGGCAGTAAGCAGTTCAAAGTCGTACGCAATAGCTGCTCCATTTTTTGAAAACAAATCCCAGGGTTTCTGAACCCAAAGGAGCTCTTCTGCAAAATCTCCCTTGGCCAATTTCAGGCTGTCTGTCTTATCAACCCACTCCCCTCGATAGGCCAAAAGCTGGTCTTCTTGATAGAGCGCCTCTCCTGGATTTAATCCTTTGACTTTATTTAGGAGTGCCGGAGTCGGCAAAAGTGTTGCTCGTAGAACCAGATTTTCTGCGTCAGGGGCACAAGGATACTTCCCTTTCAGGTATTGAGGACCCCAACTCTCGCATTTTTCTCCTAAAGCCTTTTCCCATCGTTCACGAAAGGTCAGTATGCCCATCCGCAATTCCGCCAAGGGTTTTGTGTAAGTAAATGGAAGGAATTCTGAATGAAGTCCGAAGTCTGCGAGTATAATTTTCATGACCTAAAGGTACGTTCTAAAACAAAAAACTCCTGCCGCAGCAAGAGTTTTGAATATTGTTCCAGGCTGTCAGCCTCCGAAATTTACTTTTGAAATTTCTTGTACTTGTTCTTGAACTTGTCAATACGACCAGCCGTATCGATAAGTTTGGTCTTCCCGGTGTAGAAAGGGTGAGACGTACGAGAAATCTCGAGCTTGATGAGCGGGTACTCCTCGCCATCAACTGTAATCGTCTCCTTAGACTCTGCGGTCGACTTGGTGATAAATACATCTTCGTTAGACATGTCTTTAAACGCGACTAGTCTGTAGTTTGAAGGGTGGATATCTTTTTGCATGAGTTTTCTCTTTGTTCCTTTTAGGGCCGCAAATTTAGTTATTTTTTTACAGCACACAAGGTATTTTAATCTTGTAGGTAAAAAAAACTACATTTATCTGTAACAAAAGTACACCCTAACCAACTAAGGAGGGTAACCACACTAAATTTTTACAACATGGAACAACCTAAAACAAGTAAGTACGCATTGCAATACGGTCTCTTTCTAGGGCTTGTATCAATTGGCTTTAACTTCATGCTCTACACGCAAGAATTGCACTACGAGCAAAGTGCTGTGAACAACATCGTCGGCTTTGGCCTCTTGTTTATTTTTATTCTTTTGGGAATTTTGGCCTTCAAAAAAGCAAATAATGGTTTTGTTTCTCTAGGCCAAGCTCTAAAAACCGGAGTTGGAGTGGCAATCGTTAGTGCGCTACTCGGTGGTATTTATGGATTTATTTTTGCCAACTACATCGAGCCTGAATTCTTTGACAAGGTTATGGAGATTGCGCGTGAAACAGCGATAGCTAACAACCCAGAGATCAATCGCGAACAGTTGGATCAGGGAATTGCTTTCCAAAAGAAACTGATGCCCTTCTTCCCCCTCATTGGGATTGTGGTTAGTGCAATCGTGGCTTTAATATTTTCGCTAATCATTGGATTGGTCGTTCGAAAGACTGAAGCCTAAAGAGAAGAAAGAACGTACAAAAAGTACTACTTTTGAGGGGAAGCCTGAAGGACTATGCAGATTTCCATTGTCATTCCCTTATTAAACGAGCAGGAATCCCTGCAAGAACTATACGATTGGATTGCGTCTGTGATGCAGTCCAATCGCTTTTTATATGAGATTATCTTTATCGATGACGGAAGTACCGATGGCAGCTGGTCTGTCATTCAAGGCCTTTCGGAACAATACACCGAAGTACGCGGTATCCGTTTTCGCAAGAACTTTGGGAAGTCACAAGCCCTCGATGCGGGCTTTAAAGCAGCCAGAGGCGATGTGGTCATTACGATGGACGCTGATCTGCAGGACAATCCCGAGGAAATTCCAGAGCTCTATCGCTTGATTACCGATTCCCGGTTCGATTTGATTTCGGGTTGGAAAAAGAAGCGTCATGATCCCGTATTCGCCAAAAACCTCCCTTCCAAATTGTTTAATTGGGCCGCGCGCAAAACCTCTGGCCTGCGCTTACACGATTTTAATTGCGGTTTAAAGGCCTTTCGCAAAGATGTGGCCAAGGGCATCGAAGTTTCGGGAGATATGCACCGCTACATTCCCGTTTTGGCTAAAAATGCCGGCTACAGCCGTATTGGTGAAATGGTTGTCAAGCACCAGGCACGTAAATACGGTCACACCAAGTTTGGCGCAGAGCGTTTTATCAATGGCTTTCTGGATCTGATTACCATTTGGTTTGTTTCTAAATTTGGTCGCCAGCCCATGCACCTCTTTGGTGCTCTAGGTGCACTGATGTTTGTCATCGGATTTGGTTTTGCCCTGTACCTCGGAGTCGAAAAAATCATGATCATGCAGGATTATTACGCAGCAGAGGCGGCGGGAAAAACGCTGCCAAACATTCGGCTGATCACCGAAAGACCAGAATTCTACCTCTCCTTAACCGCCATGATTGTAGGAACGCAATTATTTTTAGCCGGCTTTTTAGGCGAGATTTTGGTCCGTCACAACAAAAAAGGGCATGCTTACCACATTGCCGAGAAAATAAACTTCCGGAAAGAAACCAATGAATATCTTTAGGTAGTAAAAAACGTACAACCGGGAATATTCCATCCTAAAAATTTAATCCATGAGCGCATTAAACTCCGCGGTATTGGAAGCCGCAAAAGCATGGTTAACACCAACCTTTGACCAGCAAACACAAGAGCAAATTCAAATGCTGATCGAACAAGATCCCGCTGAACTGGAAGATTGTTTTTACAAGAGCCTGGAATTTGGAACGGGAGGAATGCGCGGTGTTATGGGTGTGGGAACCAACCGCATCAACCGCTATACTCTGGGGAAGAACACCCAAGGTCTGAGCAATTATATCAAAAAGGTATATCCAGGAGAGCAAGCCAAGGTGGTGATCGCATTCGATTGCCGAAACAATAGTGATACCCTGGCTAGAACGGTGGCCGAGGTGCTTTCCGCCAACGGTATCCACGTTTACCTGTTTTCTGCCTTGAGAACGACTCCTGAACTCAGTTTTGCTGTTAAACACCTTCAATGCCATGCTGGGATTGTCTTGACGGCTTCCCACAACCCACCGGAATACAATGGTTACAAAGTATACTGGACCGATGGAGGGCAAATTGTTCCTCCACAGGACAAGGCCATTATTTCTGAAATCAATGCCCTGGACTATTCAGACATCCAATTCAGCCCGAATGAAGCCCTCATTGAATTGATCGACACAGAAGTGGATGAGGCCTTCTTCGAAGCCTCTGTCGCTGCGGGAAGCCAAAACGCCGCAGGAAAGGACGACTTTAAAATTGTGTTCACCTCCATTCACGGTACCTCCATCACAGCCATTCCTGAGGTACTCAAGCGAGCTGGCTTTAGCCAGGTAACGGTTATTGAAGAACAGGCCACCCCAGACGGAAACTTTCCGACCGTAAAATCACCGAATCCAGAAGAACCAGAAGCCCTGGCCATGGCGCTGGCCAAAGCGGATGAGATTGGCGCTGACCTGGTGGTAGGAACCGATCCCGATAGCGACCGACTCGGAATTGCGGTTCGCAATCTGCAAGGAGAAATGGAATTGCTGAACGGAAACCAGACCATGGTATTGATGACCCGTTACCTGCTGGATGCACAAAAGCAGAAAGGATTTGCCGGAGATGAATTCGTTGCCACCACGATTGTTTCTACCCCTATGCTGGAGGTAATGGCCAAGGACTACGGTGTTGAGTTCAAGACGGCCCTTACCGGATTCAAATGGATTGGAAAGATGATAAAGGATTTTCCTAATTCCAATTTCTTGGGCGGAGGAGAAGAAAGCTTTGGCTACATGGTGGGAGACTTTGTCCGTGATAAAGACGCTGTTACTTCTACCCTCCTCGCATGCGAAATTGCCAGTGCCGCGAAAGCCAAGGGCAGTAGCTTCTATCAGGAATTGATTCAATGCTATGTCGACTACGGTTTCTACAAAGAGAAATTGATCAGTTTGACCAAAAAAGGAAAAAGCGGAGCAGAAGAGATTCAGCAAATGCTCGCTGATTTCAAAAACAACCCGCCTGCCAGTGTACAAGGTTCGGCCTTAAAATGGGTGGAAGACTACAATGAATCCGCCGCAAAAAATGTGCAGACTGGCGATTCTAAGCCCATCGATTTACCCAAGGCCAATGTGCTGATTTACGAAACAGAAGATGGCACCCGCATAGCGGCCCGTCCAAGTGGTACAGAGCCAAAAGTTAAATTTTACATTACAACCAATATGCCCTTGGCTAGTTCTGATAAGTTTGCAGAAGTAAACAGCGCGCTTGATCAGAAAATTCAGGGGATCCTGGATGAGCTCAAGCTGGGCTAGTTAATTGCTTCAATGAACTACTTCAAAAAGATCCTGGTATTTGCCAAACCGTACAAGTCTTACGGTTTTATGAATATCGGGTTCAATATACTCTACGCCGTTTTTAATGTGCTCTCCATCCTCATTTTCATTCCGACTCTGGGGATACTCTTTGGCACGAATGAAAAAGTAGAGGCTCCACCAGCCTATGAAGGATTAGGTAATCTTCAAGGATATGTGGAAGGGCAATTGAATTTCTTTCTGACCCAAAAAGAATTGGAAGATGGTCCTGTAGCGGCCTTGGCCTTTATATGCCTGGCGAGTTTGGTCATTTTCTTTTTCAAAAACCTCTTCCGCTACGCAGCCATGTACGTCTTGGCCTATTTGCGGACCGGTATGGTAAAAGACCTGCAAGA